>SLQI01000069.1 GCA_007131535.1 Balneolales bacterium
ACCTTTTCAGACAGCCACTTTTGTTTTTCTGGGAGACTACATTGATCGCGGTCCGGACTCCAAATCGGTGAATGACCTGCTGCTTGATTTCAGCAAAAATGTTAATTGTGTGATGTTGAGAGGGAACCATGAACAGATGATGATCGATGCCCTTCAAACCGGGGATACAGCTTTATGGTTTCATAACGGTGGCCGGGATACACTAATGTCATACGGCAATAAATTCACTAATCCGGACCTGCCCTACCAGCATTATCACTTCATCCACAACACCCGCATGTACTACGAAACCGACGACTACTTTTTTGTACATGCCGGGCTGCCGCCGGATATGACTATTCGTGAAGCAGTTGCAAATCAACAATACTGGCATGAGTTTCTCTGGCAGCGTTCTCACCTGGATGTTAAAAAAACTGTATGGGAAAAAAAGGTAGTATTCGGCCATACACCGGTTCCGGAACCACTGGTCAATAAATACATGCTGGGTCTGGATACCGGATGCGTTTTTCCCAACCTGCCCGGAATGGGTATGCTGACGGCGGCCATTCTGCCACAAGAGAAGTTTGTTGCACAACAATGCCTGGATTATCCCAGACCGTATTGAGTTCCGGTGATTCCGGGTTAGATACACTTAAAATGCTCGAATGGCTGGCGGCACCCCTCACAGAAAAACTGCGCTTTACATGCCGTTGACCCGAATTTGCTTTCCAGCCGGGTCTCAATCGAATTGCAGTAGGGGCAGGCGATCACTTTTTCATCAAGTTCGGTGAAGCGGCCTTCAATGGAGCGTTCATCCGGCGGGGCGATGCCGTAATTTCGAAGCTTCTCCCTTGCTTCATCGGTGATCCAGTCGCTTGTCCAGGCATGTGTATAATCGGTGCGAACCTGATGGTTGGTAAATCCCTTCTCAACCAACTTCAGGCGGATTGCCTGCTCAATGGCATTCATGGCCGGGCATCCGGAGTAGGTTGGTGTGATGCGCACTACTACCCTGTCTTCTTCCAGCTCTACCGATCGTACAATTCCCATCTCAACGACATTAAGGACCGGTATTTCCGGATCTTCAACTTCTTTAAGATAATCGAGGATAGTGGTTTCTGTAGATGCAGCGGGCATAAGTTCTGTTCTGCATACAAAACCCGATGAAAAGAATCGGGTTTTGAGTTTAATTTATCATTTACAAAACCGCCGGCCTGTTAAACCAGGCTGACGGTTAATAAAAATCACCATTCTGCTTCCGGGTGAGAGCGGCGCAAAAACTGCATTTCCATCAGCAGGTAGCCGAGCTCTTCCTGATGAAAGCCAACCCGCCCGCCGGTGGCCATGTACTGGTCGTCATCGGGACGTTGAAGTGTGGCTTCTTTCAGGGTTTGATTGACCCTCTCGTTCCACTCCGGCTGAAGCTCTTTCAGATCCGGCACTTTGCCGTCCTTTATTAAGATTTCGTCGACTTCATCCATGTAGAACAGTTCGGCGGTATACATCCACAGATCATCAAAAGCCTGTTGAATTCGCTGGTTACTCTCGTCCGTGCCGTCCCCGAGCCGGAGCACCCAGTCGCGGCTGTGGCGAACGTGGTATCTTGTTTCTTTCAGACTTTTCGATGCAATTCCGGCCAGCTGCCGATCGGGATGGTCCTGCAGCCGTTCCAGTAATAATTCATTAAAGGTACTGAATAAAAACTGTCGCGCTATGGTAAAACCGAAATCGCCGTTGGGCTGTTCCGCTAACTGAAGGTTCCTGAAATCAATGTCGTCGCGGAAATAAGCCAGATCGTCTTCGCTGCGACCTTCACCCTCGACTTCTCCGGCATATTCAAGCAGTGCTTTGGCCTGTCCGATCAGGTCTAATGCAATATTGGCCATGGCCAGATCTTCCTCAAGCTGCGGGCCATACCCGCACCATTCGGACATCCGGTGGCCGAGGATCAGCCGGTCGTCACCCAGCCGGAGCAGGTATTCAAAAAACGGTTTGCTGGTATCAGCTTTGCTGTGTTCAAGATGTTGCATGCAGAATCACCTCCGTTTCTTGGATACGTGGGGTACCTTATAAAACTGGGGATGCCGGAAAATTTTGTCTTCAGCCGGATCAAAAAACGGGCCGGCGTCGTCGGGACTGGAAGCGGTGATCTGATCCGAAGGCACCACCCAAATACTGACGGCCTCATTTCTCCGTGAGTAGACATCCCTGGCGTGTTGAAGTGCCATTTCGGCATCATGAGCATGAACGTTGCCGGCGTGTTCGTGAGGATCCCCGGTTTTTTTCTGAGTAAACACCTCCCACATGCGGCCTTCGCCGCCCTTGCGATTGATTCCGTTTTCTCCCATTTCAGGACGCTTTTTTTTCTTTGAGTTTTTGTTTTTCTGCATAGGCTTCCGCGGCCTCGCGTACCCATCGGCCTTCCTCGTGGGCTTTCCGCCGGGCGGCCATGCGCTTTTTGTTCATCGGTCCGTTTCCGGTAACTACCCTGTAAAGCTCATCAAAGTTGATCTCGCCGATTTCCCAATGTTTGGTTTCCTCGTTGTATCTGAGGTCCGGATCCGGAATTTCAATCCCCATATCGTGCGCTTCTTCGACGGTTCGGTCGATAAAACTCTGGCGCAGCTCATCATTGGTTTTGGTTTTTACTTTCCAGCGGATGAGTTCATTACTGTTGGGGGAGTTGTCATCCGGCGGGCCGAACATCATAAGGGTGGGCCACCACCAGCGGTTGACGGCATCCTGCACCATTTTTCGCTGGGCAGGGGTGCCTTTCATCATCGTGGCGATAATTTCATGTCCCTGCTTCCGGTGGAAACTCTCTTCCTTGCAGATTCTGAGGTTGGCACGGGCGTACGGCCCGAAACTGCTTTTAGCCAGCATCGTTTGGTTGACGATAGCCGCACCGTCTACCAGCCATCCGATGACACCGATATCGGCCCAGGTTTGCGTGGGGTAGTTAAAGATATTGGAGTATTTAGCTTTACCACTGAGAAGGTCGTCTATCATCTCATCGCGGCTGACTCCAAGGGTTTCGGCGCCACTGTAGAGATACAGGCCGTGGCCGGCTTCATCCTGCACTTTAGCCAGCAGGGCGAGTTTGCGACGCAGGCTCGGAGCTCTGGTGATCCAGTTGCCCTCCGGCAGCATCCCGATGATTTCGGAGTGGGCGTGCTGGGACATCATTCGAACCAGCTGCTTTCGGAACCGTTCCGGCATCCAATCTTTCGGTTCAATTTTTTCGCCGGCATCAATGCGGTCCTGAAACTCCTGAAGTTTTTGTTGTTCATCCATAGTAAAAAAGCGCTTCCAGTTTTGGTTTCTGTACTAAGCGAAAATGATGAAGGATTTATTGCATCAACCCAAAATATACAAGAATTGTTGCAAATGGGAAGATTTTCCCCCTAAAACATTTAAGTGGTGATGTATGGTTTCTGACAGGCAAGTTGGTTTGACTTAAAAACCGGTATTTTGAATATTTTTGCGGCTCAATATACTGCAATGGGTACATCAGGGGTAGTTAATTATAGTTTATATTATCAATTCGCTGAAATTGTCTTTTGCACCAATTATATTGACCGTGGGTTAGTGGATTACGTAATGGGTTCAACAAACAAACACAGATTATGAAAACCTGGAAGGTGTACCTTGCCGGTGAAATTCACAGTAACTGGCGGGAGGAAATCAAAAGAGCTGCACAAGAAGAGCAACTGCCGGTGGAATTTTATGAACCGGTAACCGACCATGACGCGAGTGATCACGGAGGCGTTCGTATACTGGGCGAGGAAGAAAAACCGTATTGGCAGGATCACAAGGGAGCTATGCTGAATGCTATCCGAACCCGAACATTGATCCGCGATGCCGATATTGTTGTTGTGAAATTCGGGGATAAGTACAAACAATGGAATGCCGCTTTTGATGCCGGTCAGGCTTCGGCTTTGGATAAGCCTCTGATTGTCATTCATCCCCCCGAACATACTCATGCCCTAAAAGAGGTGGATGCCTCCGCGCTGGCTGTAGCCGAAACGCACGGTCAGGTAGTCGAGGTCCTTAAATATGTAACTACCCAAACATAACCAATGATTCATGGGACAAACCGAATATGTTCCTCTGGGGCAACTGATAAGCCGCACTGAGGAAAACCCGGAAGAGTACACTGATTTTCTCGAAGAATTAGATTTTTTTGAAGAAATTGTATTAGAGGCGCTTTATCACGGTCGCAATGAGTTTGTAACGGAGGAGCCGATTTGCAACGAGGCACTGGATAAAAAAGGAGGGTGCCGGCTGAAAGTTAACCATGATGAGTCTGAGGGAAAAATCGAATGGAATTGTGAACATTGTGACCGCCGGGGGGTGATTACTGAGTTTGATAATTACAAAGAAGCGGTTAATTCAGAGATGGGTCCTTTTGATTTTAATAAACCCGAGTACAACATAGTAGTGGAGTTTCCGGAGGAGTTGTTTCGATGGTTTAAGAAGGCCCGGCTGGATTTACCTGATCAGTTCCAGGACACGGTATTTAACAGCGCTTCTTACAACGATGGATATTTCTATTGGGAGGCCGGTTTTTCCGTTTTACAGTCTTTGAACGGGCTGCTTGAAATTCAAAAAGAGAAACTCTCCGGTGAGGATCAGGATAAAGCCGGAAAGATGAGCGAAATCATCTCTACACAGTGCATGGAGTGGATGCACCAGGTGTTACTTGGCTATGTTTCCGGTGAATTGAGTGATGAAGATCTGAACGATTATTTTGCAGGATATGCCGGGCTGAATGAGCTGAAGAAGGAGTTTGATAAATCCAAAAACGATATGCAGGAAGAGGCCGACCGGCAGGGAATAAGCGTTCAGGAGCTGGTTGAGCAAATGAGATTCAACAATTTATTTGAGGGACTCAATAGTAATAATGGTACTAATGAAGATTTGGGTAACTTGAGCAACCATCAATATCTAAATCTCATAACAAACGACTGGACGGAGAAAACAGCAGGCATGATACTCGAAACCGGACAGTGCGAACCCTCAGAATTAGAAAAAACTCCGGTAATCCGGAATCTCAGGTTATTCACCAAGCTGATTTTAGAAAACAGGGAGGCATTACCTCTGACACAACAAGGCAATCTTAGACAAAAAGATGTTATCTATCTGCTCGATGAAGGCGTCTGGATGCCGGGTTATGTGGAAGAGGTTAAGGAGTTGTACAAAACCATCAATGAACTGGATGCGTTTGAGGTACATGAATTTCGCGTTGTACTTACGCTGGCAAAACTGCTGCGTAAAAGTAAGGGCAAGCTTATTATAATGAAGAAAAATAAGAGTCTTCTGGAGCGCGGCTCGGCAGGCCGGCTTTATAAGACGCTGTTTACCACATGGATGCAGCACTTTTATTTTGGCTATCGCATGGGGGAGACTCCGGAAATCGACGATTTTCAGCAAAATGTACCGTTTTATTTATATCGCCTGTCTCAACTACCGGAACAGGGAACCATCAGTGAG
>SLQI01000431.1 GCA_007131535.1 Balneolales bacterium
AAAATGGAATATACCTTCGGCGCCCGGCGCTGGCTTACTTACGACGAGATTAAAGCAGGAGCTGACGTAGAACAAAAGTTTTTTGCGCTCGGCATGCATATCCCGGGACGATTTGACCGCATACTTGACTTGCAGGAGTGTCATCTTCAGGATCCCGTCTCATTCAGGATTCTCGATTTTGTGCGTGATTATGCTATGGAGCATGAACTGCAGCCCTACGACACCCACAACAAGACCGGGTACCTTCGCAACCTGATGATCCGCAATGCTTTTCACACGGATGATTTGATGGTAAACCTGGTTACTTACCGGAATAAACCCGAAGTGTTCAAGCCCCTTTCTGAAGCGATACTGGAACAATTTCCGGAAGTAACGACACTCATCAACAACATTAATGACACCTGGTCTCCCACGGCTGTAGGCCGGTATGAAGAAGTTTATCACGGACCGGGTTACATCACCGAAAAAATCCACGGACTGGATTTCCGCATTGAGGCCAATACCTTTTTCCAGACTAACACCTTGCAGGCTGAAAAACTTTATCAAACGGCCATCGACTTTGCCCGGATATCGCCGGATGATCTGATTTACGATCTTTATTGCGGCGTTGGCTCACTAACACTCTGCCTGGCCAAACAAGCTGAAAAAGTGCTCGGAATAGAAGTCAGCGAATCCTCCGTTCAGAAAGCTCGTGAAAACAGCGCTGCCAATAAGCTTAGCAATGCATTCTTTGAAACCGGAGATATGAAAGATGTGTTTTCAAGTGAAATGAATGATAAGTACGGGACGCCGGATGTGTTGGTCACAGATCCTCCCAGGGCCGGTATGCATGAGGATGTAATACATCAGATCCGTGAGTTAAAACCGGAGCGGATCGTATACATAAGCTGTAACAGCAGTACCCTCGCACGTGATTTAGCTATGCTTTCCGACTTGTACTCTGTTGATAAAGTGCAGCCGGTGGATATGTTTCCTCAGACCTATCACATTGAAACAGTGGCTCAGTTAACCCGTAAATAGAGAGATTTGAAGAACTGCTTATCCGGTTCAGTCAACTTCGTTTTCTGCAGGCTCATCTGTGGCAGTTGAGCCTGTAACCTCGGTTACCCAATCGCCTATATCGTATTCATTGACGAGGTGTCCCAGATCACCTTGCTCCATTAACTGAATAATGTATTCAGCGAGACGCTCCCCGGGAACCCGAATGGATATATAGGCCTGGTAGTGCCCCGGATCATCTTTGTAGAAAATCTCATCATTCACTTGTTCTGCAATTTCGGCCAGCTCTTCGGCATCCAGCTCATATCGGATTTGAATAAACGCAGCCGAATCTCCCTGTTGGTCAGATTGTACATCAGCCTGTTCACGGATATGCTCTAATATTTGCACCGTACCGTTTACCAGCCGGTTTTTCGAAATTTCTTCCGCCTGATGAACCGCTCGTGCAGAATCCTGAGAAACTGATGATGCCGAAGTCGTTATGTATCCGTCAGCTAAGCGGTATGGACGAGTATCCGCATACCAATCCGGCTGTTCTAACAGGCCCACATCTTCTTCAGCTTCGGCAAGTTCGGCTTCATCGACTTCAGGATCGTCATCCCCAAGCATACCTTCTAATTTAGCGCAACTATTGAGCATTAAGGTTCCGGGAATTAATAGTAACCATAAATACGTTGCAAGGAGTTTTGATTTAAGCTGATGTAAATTCATTAAAGGAGTTATTATTAGTTCTATTTATCTATGATGTTTATTGCTACCCAAAACCAGCACCGTGGTTATTAGTACATTATTGTACAGCTGTCGTTTCGGACGATATTTTTTACTACCCAATCACCTTATTGAAGGCTTTGCTGCCTGATTTATTGCTTATTACTATCAATTTGAAAGCATCTATGTTAATACGGCACTTGCAACTCCTGCTGCTCTCCGTCCGGAGTTTCCACCAGTATGTTTATATCTTTCTCATCAGACATTCCTATTGCCAGGGCTTCTTCTAATTCATCAAAAGTTTCAACTTTAACTCCATCGACCTCAACTATTCGATGTTCGGTTCTTAGACCGGCCATATCTGCCGGAGAGCCGGCAACTACCTGCAGGACAATCAGTATATCTTCATCCTCATCCATAATTTTAGCTACTTCGAGCCCGATTTCAAATTCCCGAACTTCGATGTCTTCTTCCTGAGGCTCGATAAACAAGTCCTGGTAGGGCTGCATCTGATCCTGCTGCCAGCTGGTAATAATATCATCCTCCCGGTCAACCAGGGTCAGAGTTTTGGTATCAATATCGCCATCCCGGTAGTAGGTGACTTCCACTTCATCTTCGGGATCGAGCATAGCTACGCGGGCCTGTAATTGGTTGGGTTCGTTGACTTCATAATCACCGACTTTCAGAATTACATCTCCGCCCTGTAGCCCGGCATTATCGGCACTTCCACCCGAGGCTACCTCAAGGACTTCCACTCCCTTTATTTTGTCCATACCCAGGTCCTTCGCGCGGTCCTGACTCAGTGATGCTATGGATACCCCCATCATCCCGCGCCGTATTTGCCCGTACTCAATGATATCTTTGGCGATTTTAAAAGCCATATTAATCGGAACCGCGAATCCATATCCCTGATACGTTCCGCTTTCCGTGGCAATCGCCGTATTGATACCGATCAGTTCTCCATGGGCATTAACCAATGCCCCTCCGCTGTTTCCCTGGTTAATGGCGGCATCCGTCTGTATAAAATGCTCGATCGGCATTTGATCGCGGATGATATCGACATCCCGCCCTAAAGCACTCACTATGCCGGCCGTAACCGTGGATTGTAGCTGAAATGGGTTGCCAATGGCCATCACCCAGTCTCCCACTTTAAGTTCTTCGGAATCTCCTAAAACAGCCGGGCGGATATCCGTCGCATCAATCTTTAGTACAGCAATATCGGTTGATGGATCCCGCCCAACGATACGGGCCTCATAATACCGCTTGTCGTTCAGATGTACTCTGATTCCATTGCGATCTTCGCCGACAACATGATTGTTGGTGATGATATAGCCATCTTCACTTATAATCACCCCGGAACCTATGGTTTGCGCCCGACGCTCCATGAATCGATCCCAGAAACCATCCTCAAGATCGTGGTAACCGTCATCAGGTATTCCCCTGTCATCAACCGATACCGATGATTCAATGTAGACTACCGACGGCGTTAAATCTTCAGCCACATTTCGGAATGGAACTTCCGGTAAATTCATTCCGGTTTCTGGGGTAGCATCACCTCCGGAACTCCGGGTAATCTCGGTAACTCTGACTTCAGCCCGATCATCCGGTTCGAGTCCGCCCCGATAGATCATTAACAGTGCCCCCAGAACCATTCCTATCATTAACAGGAGTATCCCGGAAAAAAGCTTCTGATGAAAATGCATAATAAAAAGTTGAATCAGAGAATTTGATTGAATATGTAATCGGACTTACGGTCTCGTAAACCTTCCAGGTGGTGTTTCAGATATACGTCCAGATGATGGATCAACGTACGAATTTCCTGGGGTGAAAACGAACCATGTAGCAATTCCTTTCGTCTACCTGATAACGCAAGGTTAATGTACAACGTTTGTTGTGGATTTAATTTCAGGCATAACCCTTCATTTTGATTTAACGTTACTTCACCTTTATCTACACTTAAATAGGCAATATGACCATCGCGCGCAACATCTTTAGTCGAGAGTTTTACTCCAATACCCAGAATTTCGGCAAGTCTGAGCTGCACATACGGGAAAAGATGTACGGGGGTATCTTTGGTTTGATGAAGCCAGCTTAACAGCCGGAACATAAAATCGTACAGCGTTTGTGCAGGCTCGTTCTCCTGAATAAGCTGTTCCGCCATTTCAAGTGAAGCCGTAGCCAGTGCCAGCTTCTCCATACTTTCCCGGATACGATAGGTCGACTGCAGCAAGTTGGCTTCTTTCAGATTTTGCACAGACCGGGACTCTTTGTAATAATACACCAGCTCCAGAATTCCGCATTGTTGGAAGAGTCCCGAAAGTTTATTGCCCGGCTTACGCACGCCCCTTACCATCAAAGCAACTTTACCATAATCCGGAGTGAGTACCGTAGCAATACAGCTCGATTCGCGAAAATCAACGGTTCTCAGGACTATAGCCGGCTGTTTTTGGATCATGCTGATAATATATTACAGGAGCTGCCGGATTAAAACCCAAAAACCACCCGGCCCAATGATTCCTTCTTTCATACCCAGCCACGGTCTTCCAGCCACTGAATCAGCGCCGGCGCGAAAATCAACCCGGAAAGCAGGGTAAGTCCGATACCTATTACAGCCAAAGTACCAATCGACTGCAAACCGGGATGGGTTGTCAGAATTAGACCTGCAAAGCCAAGCATGGTCGTCAGCGAGCCTATGGTGATATGCTGACCGGTACTCGAAAGTACACGCCTGAGGCTTCCTCTACCCTCCTCTCTGTAGCGGCTGGCAATATGAACGCCATTGTCGTTGCCGATCCCGAGTATAGCCGGCAACACCACCATATTGTAGAAATTGAGCGTCATTCCGAAAATAATCATCACGGCAAATGTCCACGCAAATCCCATCAATAATGGAATGAGCGCAATCAAAGTCCATTTAAGTGATCCGAATGCGAACCAGACCAGAGCGAACACCATAATAAAAGTAGCGGTTACCATATACGGGGCCTCGGTTTGCAGCAGCTCCAGCATTTCCGCCGCTATCAGGGATGTACTGGCAGCGTAAAAAACCTTGCCGTCGATTTCCAGCTCCCCGATTTCATTTTTGAACGCAATGGAGTTTCGTCCGTCCGAAAGCCCCACATTGGGATAGACCATCACAAAACGACCGATCTCGCCATCCCTGGTCAAGAACCGGTCTTTCATAAAGTCCGGAACATCTTCAATGGCAAGCGGCTCAGTAGTTTGAGCAGCCCTTCGCAGCATATCCAGATCTTCCCCTTCTTCATCCCGGATATATTCATCATCCAGCAGTTCCCGCACTGTTTCAATCCGGCTGAGTTTATCCTGCTCCTCATCCGGTGACGAAGGAAACCGCTCCTGGAGAGCTTCGACATCCAGGATTTTAGTATCCGGATTCTCCTCCTTCATCGTTCGGAGTTTATTCAATAACGCATACACTTCCTCATCAGAATCCGCCAGTATATAGGCAGGATTACGCCGGTCCGACTCGCGGTAATCCCCCATTCGCTCACGAAACTCCCGATACTCTTCAAATTCAGGCTCGAGTGTCCCGAAGTCATACTCAAAAGAAATTTTATCGGTTTGAAACAGCACAAACCCAACTATAGCAATTCCAATCAGAACAATCACTCTTGGTACCGGATAGCGAAAGTCATCAGCACTTTTTTGAAGCGGAGTTTCTTCACCTTTGTATTCCGCCGGATTAATCAGCAACAGTCGGTAGCGTTCAAATAAAATCAGCATGGCCGGCAGCAG
>SLQI01000195.1 GCA_007131535.1 Balneolales bacterium
ATGAGCCGGCATCCAATTCAGGATCAAGAGATAAAAACAGTGGAGGGCTGATCGAAAATCAAGACCAGGATGAAACTACTGCGGTTGCATGTCAGGATAAATTGGTGGGGTAAAGCGAGATTTAATAAAAGTGCTTAGTTGTTCGAATTAAATCAATACTTTATTCATATTTTTGAGCTCAGCAAAAAAATAAAACAGGCTGAAATATGTTACTAACATTGTTATGAACACAATTTTTAGCCACTATGATCAAAAAATTGCAAACTATCGGGAATAGTAAAGGCATCATCTTAGATCATGCTCTGCGTGAATTGCTTGGTTTAAATGATGATAACCAGGTTGAAATAATTCCTAAAGACGACGGAATTTTAATTCGCAAAGTGAGTGTACAAGATGCTTATAAACACGTTTCCGAAAAACATCGCAAATCTTTAGATAAGCTTGGACGCTGAAAAAAATCAAATCTGGTTTTTATCGAAGGAGGATATTCTTTTCATTCATGATCGCGAGCTTGAAGCTGCCGGTGGTCTTGCGGGAATAAGAGATGATGAAGGCGTTAATGCAGCTGTTGACGCTCCCAAAGCTTCTTTCGGCGGGGATTATTTGTATGATCTGTTTGAGATGTCGGTAGCGTATATCGTAGAGCTTACGATGCGACACCCCTTTGTTGATGGTAATAAACGAACCGGGGCGGCTTCAGCTCTTACGTTTTTATACCTCAATGGTTATGAAATCACAGAAAATTATGATGAAGAACTCGCAGATAAAGTTCTCGAATTTGTCACACATAAGATCGACCGGGAGCAGCTTGTAACCTACCTAAAGAAACAGGCTACAGAGATTTAGATCGTTCGATCAACTCACTCAACTTTCTATTCGGGGAAAAAACTCACACCCGCTCCAACACCGTCGCATACCCCTGCCCGACTCCAATACACAGCGTAACCAGCGCATATTTTTTATGCTGTTTCTGAAGCTCAATGGCGGCCGTTTGAAGTAAGCGCTGACCCGACATCCCGAGTGGATGCCCCAGTGCAATTGCACCTCCGTTGGGATTCAGGCGGGGATCGTCGTCTTCCAGTCCAAGTGACCGAGTGCACGCCAGCACCTGACCAGCGAAGGCCTCATTGAGTTCGATGAGATCCATATCATCAAGTGAAAGCCCCGCTTTTTCGAGCGCTTTACGCGAAGCACCGACCGGCCCAATCCCCATGATCCGCGGCTCCACACCGACTACCGCCGAGCTTACGATCCGGGCCATCGGCTTCAGGTTGAATTGGCTTGCGGCCTGATCCGATGCGATGAGCAGCACCCCTGCGCCGTCATTGAATCCGGAGGCATTACCGGCGGTAACCGTGCCGTCTTTGCGGAAGGCGGGACGCAGTTTAGCCAGCTTTTCCGGACTCGTATTCGGTTTGATGAATTCGTCTTTATCAAATATAATCGGGTCGGCTTTACGCTGCGGAATTTCCACCGGCATGATCTCCTCACCGAGCCTTCCGGATTCCTGCGCCGAACTCGCTTTCATCTGTGAGTTACAAGCAAACGCATCCTGATCCTCCCGGCTGATGCCATGCTGCTCCACCAGATTCTCAGCCGTTTCACCCATTCCGTCAGTACCATACTCTTCTTTCATTTTCGGGTTGATAAACCGCCACCCGAAAGATGAGTCGTGCATTTCAGCATCCCGCCCGAAAGGTTTAGACACTTTGGAAATCACCCACGGACCACGCGTCATGTTTTCCACTCCACCGGCCAGGAACACATCGCCGTCACCCGTCTGAATTGCCCGATGCGCCTGAATCGCCGCCGACATCCCCGAAGCGCAGAGCCGGTTGACCGTCTCACCCGGTACGGTATACGGCAAATCCGCCAGAAGAAGAGCCATCCGGGCAATATTCCGATTATCTTCCCCCGCCTGGTTCGTGCAACCCAATATGACATCATCAATAGCTTCCGGATCTACGGCGCTGTTGCGCTTAAGAATTTCCTTAAGCACCATCGCCGCCAGATCATCGGTGCGAATAGTAGAAAGAGAACCGGTGAAGTTTCCAATGGGTGTGCGAATGGCGTCGATTATGTAGGTTTCAGGCATTTGGATTTGTTTTATTAGAAATTTTAGGAAAAAGGCACAGTGGCATCAGGGCACAAGGGCACAAAGTTTAAAATTCATCGTATTTTAGGCAACCTGAAAATTCCGTATTAGCTCTTGCGATATTAATCTGCCCCTTTGTCCCTTTGTCCCTTTGTGCCTTTGTGCCTTTGTCCCTCAATCAAACATCAAACTCCTTCTTCGTCCGATAAACCGTGCCGTTAAAATAGGCCACATATTCGGATTTTTGATTCATCACACTTACCCGGTAATGGCCGATCCGGTTGGAGGCGCTTAGTTCTTCGGCAACGGCAATTAGTTTGTCACCGGCAAGAACTTTATCGGTGTAGTTGATGCTGTTTTCCACCGACATCGCAATGCGGCCGTACGAGTTGGCGGCAAAAGCCAGGGCGCTGTCGGCCAGGGAAAAAGCAATGCCGCCGTGCGCGACGTGAAAACCGTTGGTCATCTCTTGTCGGACTTCCATCCTGAGCTTACAATATCCCGGATCAACATCTACAACCTCGATACCCAGCCATTGGCTGAAGGCATCATTATCGAGCATATGCTGGACGTATTTGTTGTTCATGATAGTGAAGCCGCGGATTGGCACGGATTTATACGGATTATTTGTTTGATATAAGTGCCGTTAAATCAATTTATCTTGATTATCGGTTTGCCAATATAAAATACTGGAATAAAAGTTCTAAAACTTAAATCAGTGGAAGGGGGATTTGAGCATTAAATACGTTTTGTATTTTGCGGTTTATGCATTAACAAACATGGCGAACAATGGCTGAAGTTACCGGTCAACTAACAAAAGAGGAAAAAGCAACGATCAAAACGTTGTTACGTCGTCATATTACAGCTCCCGGGGTCGTATGTTACGTATTCGGCTCAGCCGCAAGAGGCGAACTTCGGCCAACATCAGATATTGATTTGCTTATTGAAGCCCCGCAAGACATCAGGGCAAAACTGAGTTTATTCCGGGAAGACCTGGAAGATTCAAACCTGCTAAGAAACGTGGATGTTGTTTGGTATAACGATGCCCCGGAACGCTTACTGAAAAATGCAAGAGGAGAAGGAGAAATCCTGTGGAGAAGTTGAATTATCAGCTTGAGAAGTGTTGGCGAGACTAAACTCACCCCCCGGCCCCCTCTCTGATGCATTCAGAGAGGGGGTGTCTCAGGGTCAACATTGTTAGGCGAATTTAATCATATCAATTATGGATGATGATTTTAATGCCAGCCATTGATTTACAAAGTAGCCAGTAAGTTCCCCTCTCTAAATGCATTAGAGAGGGGACAGGGGTGAGTTTAGTCCCTGCAAAGCTCATTTTTGATCCACATAAAAAACATCCGTCCAAATCCGCGGTTAACTCAAAAAAACGCCTCACCCTCAGCCGCCATATCCCTCAACAGCGGACAGCATCTATACCGATCTTCGCGAAACCGGGTGTATAATTCATCCATGCGCTCAACAATTTTTTGAAGGCCGATTTCATCCGCCCAGGCTAAGAGCCCCTTAGGATAGTTGACCCCTTTGGTCATCGCCAGATCGATTTCATCTTTGGAAGCAACTCCAAGCCAGTATGCGTCGGCTGCCTGATTGATCAGCATGGTCAGAATGCGGTCGAGAATCTGCTGACCTTTCTGCTCATTTTTGACCGGCTCGGGGTTGTACGACCCTTCCCGGTAATCGTAAAATCCACGCTCGGTTTTGCGGCCCAGCAGCCCGGCTTCGGCCATACGTTTTTGGGTGAGTGAGGGACGAAACCGCGGATCGTAATAGAAGGCTTCGAAAACGGTTTCGCTTACTTTCTGGTTGACATCGTTGCCGATAAAATCCATCAGTTCAAACGGACCCATCCGAAAACCGCCGAGCTCTTTCATTGCCCAGTCTATAGTAGCCGGGTCGGCCAGCCCTTCTTCGTAAATGCGCAGTGCCTCTCCGTAAAAAGGCCGGGCGATACGGTTGACAATAAACCCCGGAAGATCTTTGGCCAGTACGGTTGTTTTCTTCCAGCTGTCGATTAAATCGCGGGCATTTTGGGTAACGGTTTCTTCGGTGACCACCGAAGGTACGATCTCCACCAACGGCATCAGCGGGGCGGGATTGAAAAAGTGGATCCCCAGAAACCGCTCCGGTTTTTCAAACGTAGATGACAGTGATGCCACCGAAAGCGAGGAGGTGTTGGTGGCAATAATCGCCTCATCATCCACAAGCGGCTCCACCTGCTTGTATAAATCCTGTTTGATTTCGGTATCCTCTATAATCGCCTCGATCACCACATCGGCTTCCTTAATGTATTTCAAATCGGTTACGGAAGCGATGCGTCCGAGAATATCATTCACTTGTTCGGACATCATCCGCTCCTTCTCCACCTGCCGGTTGAGGATACGTGTCAGGTTCTTACGGGAATAATCCAGCATATCTTTGTGCTTATCAAACAGAATCACATCATGCTGAAACGTAGCGGCGATTTGAGCAATCCCGGTACCCATCGTACCGGCTCCAAGTACGGCAATAGTTTTAGTCATAGTTGTATTTTTTTGCCACGGATTTTCGCGGATTTACACGGATTCTTTATTTGATTACTAATACTTCACATTTAATGAGTTTCCGTATAAAATCGTTGCCGTGGCTAAGTGTTCATTTTGTGAAAATTATTCTTTTGAAGTCGGGCTTGTTTCCAAAATTTAAAATCAGTCCGATTTCCAAACCAGTCACTTTTAAATAGTTGATCAACTGAGCTTTGTGAACTTCTTCAATACGTTTAACTGCCTTGAGCTCTAACAATACAGCATCATTTACGAGAATATCAGCTTTAAATTCACCAACTACCTGCTCCCGATAATAAACCGATAACGGCATCTGACTATGTGCCTTCAACCCGCTGTTTTGTAATTTAATCAGCAATGAGTTTTCATACACCGACTCTAAAAATCCGGTTCCAAAATTATTATAAACTGTGTAGAACCCTCTAAATATTTTTTCTGTTATCTCCCGATGTTTCATGATTGCTTTACTCTAATTTTGCCATGGATTTTTGCGGAATTATTCAGAGAACCATTTCTCCAAAATACTGATATACATTAACTTATCACCCTATCTAAATGATTAACTGGTAAATATTATCTATTTAAATAGAGATAAAATTTCCAACATACAAACTTAAATAATCCGTGTTCATCCGCGTAAATCCGCGGTTAATTAGGGCATCCTCAAAAAGTCGAGCCATTCCGAACAATGCAAGATAAAAGGCTAATCGTGCAGCTGTGATGATGCGCACTGATTAGTTCTTTTGCTGTTCGTCCAAAATTTGAGGTATCCCCCGTCGGTAGGATAATCAAGTTGAGCACCCGTGTAA
>SLQI01000092.1 GCA_007131535.1 Balneolales bacterium
ATCGGGATTATCGTCTTTTCCGTACTGGTGATCATTAACTTTGTGGTGATTACCAAGGGTGCCACCCGTATTGCTGAGGTATCCGCACGCTTTACCCTCGATGCGATGCCGGGTAAGCAGATGGCGATTGACGCCGACCTTAATGCCGGGTTGATTACCGATCAGGAGGCCAAAGATCGAAGGGAAGAAATTGCCAGGGAAGCCGACTTTTATGGGGCCATGGACGGGGCCAGTAAGTTTGTCCGGGGGGATGTGATTGCCGCCCTGCTGATCACCCTGATCAATATTATCGGTGGATTAATCATCGGTACGCTGCAGCAAGGCATGGCTTTGGGTGAGGCCGCACAGGTTTATACCCTGCTCACCATCGGAGACGGACTGGTATCGCAGATTCCGTCGCTGCTGATAAGTACCTCTGCCGGTTTAATTGTCTCTCGGGCTGCTTCCGAAGGTGATCTTGGTGAAGAGCTCAGTGAACAAGTCTTTGGCAATACAAAAGCTGTAGGCCTGGCTGCCGTATTTGTACTGATTATGGGTATTTTGCCGGGTATGCCGTTTTTACCTTTTACCATACTGGCCGGTGCTCTCGGATACTGGGCCTGGTCAAGTGATAAAGCCGATCAAAAAGCGGCGGAAGAAGCCGAACTGCAAAAACAGCTGCCTAAGAAAGAAGAAGAGGAAGAGAAGGTCGAAGATTATCTCCTGGTAGACACCCTCGAGCTGGAAATCGGCTACAGCCTTATCCCGATCGTTGATCCTGAACAGGGCGGCGACCTGCTTGATCGTATGGCATCACTGCGAAAACAGTTGGCCATGGAGCTCGGAATTATTGTTCCGCCTATCCGGATTCGGGACAACGTGCAGCTCGATTCCAACAACTATGTAATCAAAATGCGGGGAATTGCTCAGGGGCAGGGAGATCTGCTGCCCGGCTACTATATGGCGCTGATTCCGTCGGATTTTGATATACAGCTTCAGGGTATTAAAACCAAGGACCCGACATTCGGCATGGATGCCGTGTGGGTAAGCGGCAAGAATAAGTCCGACGCCGAGAAATACGGGCTTTCGGTAATCGAGTCCGGCGCCGTAATCACCACGCATTTGATGGAGGTACTGAAAGCCAATGCCTATAAGCTGCTTGACCGGCAGATGGTCAAAAAGCTGGTGGATAACGTTAAAGAGTTTGCTCCGGCCCTGGTGGAAGAGCTGATACCGGAAACGATGAAGATCGGTGAGGTTCAAAAAGTATTGAGAAAACTCCTGCGCGAGCGGGTACCGGTACGGGATCTGGTTACCATACTGGAAACACTGGCCGATCATTACGGGCAGACTAAGAATCCGGATGTGTTGACTGAATACGTCCGCGGGGCACTAAGTGAGACGATTACCCGTCAGTTCCGGGATAATGAAAACCAAGTACATGCTGCGGTATTCGACTCAAGTCTGGAGTCTCACTTAATTCAGCAGGCGCAACAGGGTAACCTGAATCCGAATACCCTCGGCTTTACCCCTGAGACGGTAGAAAAACTGTATGTTTCCTGCTCAAAAACGTTTGAGAAAATGATTAAAGAAGGCAGAGAGCCGATTCTGTTAACTTCACCGGTATTGAGGCCGACGGTTTATGAATTTCTTGTACCTATTCTGCCTGAAATTTCGGTATTATCCTATAATGATGTTACCGTAGACACCCAAATTAAAACGTTTGAACGTATTGTATTGAACAAAGAGCTGCAAGAGGCTGATCAGCAATGATTCTCAAAAAATTTTACGGATCTACTATAAACGAGGCGGTTCGTGTAGCCAAAGAACAGTTGGGCGAGCAGATTATCCTGCTGGAGTCGGTGCCCCCGACCGGTGAACGGCGCGCAGCAGTTACGGTTATGATGGACCAGAAGCTCGGGGCAGTTAATAAGAAATCAGAGAAGCCGAAAGGTGGAGACGACCTGAGGGCGAAGGTTTATAAGCGAAGTGATATCCGCCCAACGGAAAAAAAGGGGGTTTCACCGGAAAAAAATGATGCCGCCCCAGCTGCAGGAAAAAAAGCAGGAGGTGAAAAACCGAAAAAAGCCGCAGAACCTCTGAAAAGTCTCGGTGATAGCGCGGATAAAGGTGCTAAAACCGATGGTTCAGCAACGAAAAAAAATCAGCCAAAAGTTGATTCGAAGAAACCTCCGGAACCTTCCGTAACTGACGATGCCAATTCGGAGGAGCCTCTGTCCCGTCATCACGGTACGTTGATGAACAAGGTTAAACAGGTTCAGGAGCAAGACCGCCAGGAAAACGGTGCGGTAAAAGATGCAGTCGTCAGCCGGGAGGTTACAGCGCTTCATAAACGATTTGATCAGATTGAGGCGATGATGAATGAAACCCTCGTCTCAGCAAATCTGGAGTATGCTTCGCATCCGGCTTTCCAGCAGTTGATGGATGCCGGGGTCCGGGGAACTACGATTTCGGGATGGTTTCGTCAGATACTGGATCAGGGTGTTGATCCCTATGAAGATCATGAGTCCTTCATGTATCAGCTGGCAAAAGTTGTGCGGGATGCATTAACGATTACCATGCCGGAGCCGGTTCAGAAAAATCTGGTGTTTGCCGGCCCGTCAGGTTCGGGTAAAACCAGCCTGATCATGAAACTGGCAACTAACGAGGAGTTTATGGGGGATAAGAAGGTCGCCGTGATTTCGGTGGAACCCCGCAACTCCGAAAAGCATTACACTATACTGGAACCCTTTGCCGCTGATCACGAAATACCGTTTCATCGTGTGCGCGACGGCATAGATGCTTCCAAGTTGGTTAAAAAATTCGAAGAGTACGATCATGTCTTGTATGATACGCCTTCAATAAGTCTGGAAAAGAAAACGGCTTTCCGTGAATACTGGAAAGTCCGGCAGATACTTGCATCGGTAACACCGGTAGAAATTCATTTTGTGGTCAATGCAACAATGGAGAATTTTTATTTCAGGGAAGCATACGCAACCAACCATCCACTTCAACCGGATTATGTGGCCATTACCCATCTGGATGAAACACGCCGATGGGGGCATATGATCCCGTTTCTGAAAACATTGGGGTGCAGTATCCGTTACATGAGCCAGGGGCCCGCCGTACCGGATGATGTCAATGCGTTTAGCCCGACCTGGTTTGCCGAAAAAATCCTCTCTTCTCAATAGTAGTCAGTATATCTTATGAACAATCCTAACTACAATCAGTGTTTTATTGTGGCCATCGCCAGTGGTAAAGGCGGTGTAGGAAAAAGTATAGCAACCGTAAACACCGCCGAAATGCTGGTGAGACTGGGCTATAAAGTTGCCGTAGTGGATGCGGATCTCGGCCTTTCCAACTGTGCGGCTTTGCTGAATGAATCGGTACCTGCCACCGTCATGGATATTAAAAAAGGTCGGAGTGAGGTAGAAGATGTCATGTTGAAGACCCAGGGTGATTTCACGCTGGTTACCGGAGCCGACGAACCCGAATCCGATGTACTGGACTGGTCCGAACTATATGCCAGTTTGGATAAAGTACTCCGGAAGCTCCGGGAAGAGTATGATTTCATCCTTATAGATACCCCGGCCGGCGCCTCTGATCTTAGTTTCTGGGCATTAGATCGGGCCGACATGGGAATCCTGGTTGTGGTCGGTGAGCCAACGGCCATATCTGATGTGTACCGTTTTTGTAAGTTTGTTCTTGATGTAGATCCGACCTACCCGTTTGCGGCTATCGTTAACTTTGCTGAAAATGAAGAAGAAGCTCAAAACGTACTGGAACGTTTCAACACCATTGTTCGCCATTTCATGAACCGGGAGTTTTCCTATCTCGGATTCATTCCGCTTGACGATTTGGTGCGGAATTCGGTGGCGGATCAGTTCCCGGTTGTGCGGGCACATCCGGAACACCAGGTAACCAAAGAATTGCAGTATATTGCCTCTGCATTGGTTGGTCTGTCAAAAAAAAACGAAACGAACCCGATAAGGGACTCAATTGAAGCAGATTCACCTAAATAGTGCCTGTAAGAAAACAGGTAGTATCTTAAAAAATACCAATATCTGGTGCAGTAAATTCGGTAATTCAGGAATTCAGGTAATTGGGCTTAAAGCAATTCATGGAGCCAAATACCCAATTTTTCTTAATCTACTGATTTACCTTAATTACCTGTTGCTTCCAAATGGCATAATGAGTTTTCTTACAGACACTATAAGTTTTCTTAAAGAACCCAATAATTAATAACTGAGACATGATATTCAGGATTTGCCTGGCATTGGCATTGATCGTATTTGCAATTTTGATGGGTAACGGAGTAGAACCGGAGACGGCCGTTATTCGAAGTGCGGTAGTAGGATTTACCTGTTTTATTTTGGCCTACATCTCAATGGCGGTTCTGAGTGTTGTAGCACAGCAGTCTTCTGAAAGTACCGGAGAAGAAAAAGTTACAGAGCAGATATCACAGGAACAAAATAGCTGACAGGTATGGGAGCATCACTCCAGGAAATGGTTGAAGCCTATACCCGCGAACCCGCACCGGGACTTCGCAATGCGATTATTGCGCGTTCGATGCCGCTGGTTAAAAGCATCGTAGGTAAAATCAGCAGGCCGAACCACCCGCTTTCCGGGGACGACGATCTGGAAAGTGCCGGTATACTCGGGCTGTTACAGGCACTGGATAGTTATGACGCTACCAAGAAAGTTCAGTTCAACACTTTTGCCTATTACCGGATAAGGGGCAGCATCATTGATTACCTGCGCAAAATTGATGAAGTGCCGCGTGTGCAGAGGGCCAATATCGGTAAGGCGCAGGAAGTGATGCAGCAGCTCAGCCAAAAACTTGGCCGTGAGCCGGAGGATGAGGAAGTGGCCGAAGAGCTTGAAATTTCAGTGGAAGACTATCAGCACATGCTTACTCAGGTTCAACAGCGGGCTATACTTTCACTGGATGATCAGAAATTTGATAATGAGGGCGGAGGCGAGAGCCTCGCCGGATATATTGAAGATCCGGATGCCAAAGCACCGGATGAAGATATCGATCGTAAGGGTACTGCCGATATCATCAAACAAAAAATGCAGAATCTGAAAGAGCGGGATCGCCTGATCCTCGCCCTGTATTACTACGAGGATTTGACCCTCAGCGAAATTGCGTTATTGCTCGGACTTACCGAAGCCCGCATTTCGCAAATCCTCGGAAAACTGTTATTGTGGCTGAAGTCCGAGCTGGGTGATTCCAGAACTGTGTGATAAAAAGCTATGAGCCGAATCAAATCCACCGAGCCGCTGCGCGAAGTAGCGGGTATACCCAAAGACCTGCCCTCACCTCTGAACCGGTTTGGAGTAAAGCCGGTCCATCAGGAAGAGAAAAAAGACAATAAAAGGAAATCGAAAAAGAAAAACGGCAAGGGAAAATCCCGTAAAACGGGGATTGATCCCAACCGGGGCCTGAATATTGACTTTAAAGGGTAACCCGAACGGTTTATTTTTTCGTGAAAGCCACTCTTAATAACATCCCGATATGTATTAAGCCGGAGGGTAGTCCGTTTCAGTTATGAATGAAATAACAGGAAGCTCCGGATATTTCGATATTCTTAAATTATGAATGAAGAGATTAACGTATTGGTAGTTGAGGACGAAGATGAGCCGGCGGATATGCTGAAAAACTACCTGGAAGTCCATGGCTACCAAGTGATGCTTGCTAAAGATGGGGATGAAGCTGCCAATGTGATTAACACCTCGGCAAATTCAATTGATGTAGCCGTACTTGATATTATGGTTCCCGGAGAAGACGGATTGGCCTTATGTCGCCGGATTCGCCGGCATCCGGTGCTTTCGCAAATACCGGTAATTTTTTTGACGGCAAAAGATAAGGAACAGGATGAAATCGAAGGGCTGGGCGTCGGTGCTGATAGTTACATACCCAAGCCGGTAAGTCTGAATCTTGTAAAAGCACATATTGAATCGCAGCTTCGCCGCTACAAACCAAACCGGGATGGATGGCTGACTTTTGGTGAGGTAAGCCTTTCAACCGAGGCTATGGAAGTATATAGCGCCGGCAACCGGGTGGAGCTTACCAATACCGAATACCAAATCCTGAAATTATTTTTCCAGAACCCTCGTCTGGTGTATACCCGCCAGCAAATACTTGAGCATATCAGCCCGGAAGAGAAGTTTATATTTGATCGCACTATAGATGTACATATCAAAAACCTGCGGATAAAACTCGGGGATGAGGGAGAGTTGATTAAAACCTACCGCGGAATGGGGTATGGGCTGAATAAAGATTTACTGAGTCCACAAATTTGATTGTGATTTTTAACGTATTGAAATAACCGGGTTATGAAAATCCGAACACGACTTGCGCTCATCTTTATACTGCTGATGATCTTCGGAGTTTCAGCAGTCAGCAGTTTTTCGATCCTGTATATCCGGGCATTTTTGTTGGAAAGCGGGCTCGAGGAAATGGTAGAAGATGCCCGCTGGATGGCTCAGTCGCTCAATCAGATGGAACGTTCGGACGATCTGCACCGGGATTTAACAGCAGTTGCCGAAGCTGCCCGATATGAGCTGCAACTGTATGATGAAGATGGAAGCCGGGTTTATGCGGGTCCCGGGTCAACTTCCGGAGAGCGTACATTACCGGAAAATGTTATCCGCCACTTTGAACAGGAGGGGGAGCGGGTCATGCTTGATGAAGATCGTTCCGATGGTCGCATCGCCGTTTACGGGACACTCGAAGCGGGAGCATTTCCGGGCGGCTGGTTCAGCATTAACAAAGATGAGGAGCTGCTTTATGAGCCGGTGGCGACGATGCGGTGGATCATTTATACCGGCATGTTTATTTCAATCGGGGTCATCCTGTTGGTAAGTACAGTCGTAGCACGAAATATATCCCGCCCGATAGTTGATTTGAGTAAGGCAGCATCCAGGATAGCCGAGGGGGATATCACCCATACCATAAATCTGAACCGGAAAGATGAGTTTGGTGAATTGGCGGATTCTCTGAATCAAATGGCAGAGCACCTGCGGTCGGACAATGAGCGGCTGATGAAGATCAACGAAAAGCAGCGGCAGTTTTTTGCCGATATTGCCCATGAGATCCGCAATCCACTGCACACCATGATGGGGTCCCTGGAGATGCTGGATTTGGATAAACTGGATGATCAAACCCGGAAAAAATATGTTGCCAATGCGCGCGGTCAGGCCGAACGGTTAAGCCAGTTGTTTAAAGATATCATCACTCTGCAGCGATTTGACTCTGATCGGAATTTTATCGAATACAGCAATTTTGATTTATCCAAAGTGGTGAAGCGGGCATGTAATTGGTATCAGTACCTGGCCGAAGAAAATAACATCACGTTGAAGTATACCAAAACCCCGTGTAATGTCCGGGCGGATAAAGCAAAAATTGAACAAGTGCTGGATAATCTGCTCTCTAATGCTCTGAAATTTACTAATGAAGGAGAGGTAGAGGTGTGGTATGAAGAGCAGGGGAAAGAGGTTTTAATCGAAGTCACGGATACCGGAATCGGCATACCGGAAGAGCATCATCAGCGATTGTTTGATCGATTTTACCGTACCGATAAAGCCCGTTCACGGGATAAAGGCGGCACCGGACTGGGACTGGCCGTTGTCAAGAGTATTCTTGAATCCCACGGGAAAGATATTTACATCGAAAGTTCACCGGGTAAGGGTTCCCGGTTTTACTTTATGCTGGATAGAGTGTAGCAGTTGGGGGCTGGCATTTTGCTTCAATCTTTGCTGCCTTATGATTTTTACTAACATCGCAAAAAAAAGAAAACCCTGCCGGGGTAAAAATCCCGGCAGGGTTGCACTTGGGGTACACTTAATGATTTTAATCAGCAAGTTTAATAATTAAGTCAGCTGTGCGGGCTGAGTAACCGGCTTCATTATCGTACCAGCCCACAATTTTAACCAGTGTACCGGAAGCCTTGGTAGATTGTGCATCAAAAATGCAGGAATGCGGATTGCCTACAATATCCTGAGACACAATCGGGTCTTCAGTATATTCGAGAATCCCTTTAAGGTTTCCGTTGGCTGCCTGACTAAAAGTTTTATTGATTTCATCTGCCGTGGTTTCTTTTTTGAGAACGGCGGTAAAATCTGTCAGTGAACCATCAGCTACCGGCACCCGAACAGCGCCGCCATCGAGTTTGCCTTGCAGATGAGGCAGTACCAGCCCCACGGCTTTGGCAGCTCCGGTAGTCGTCGGAATAATGTTAATCGCAGCTGCGCGAGCGCGGCGAAGATCTTTATGAGGGCTATCTACCGTAGTTTGATCACCGGTATAGGCGTGAATGGTAGTCATATACCCTTTTTCCACACCGAAATTGTCATCAAGCACCTTCACCATGGGAGCCAGGCAATTGGTTGTGCAGCTGGCATTGGAGTATATCGGGGCGTTTTTGTCGATGGTTTCATCATTAACACCCAGAACTACGGTTTTAAGATCGCCTTTTCCGGGAGCGGAGATAATTACTTTTTTAGCGCCGGCCTCAAGATGCTTTTCAGCTTTTTCTTTCTGAGTAAACAAACCGGTGGATTCAACTACAACTTCAACGCCGTGTTTATCCCAGGCCAAATTGGAAGGATCTTTTTCGGCGGATACTTCGATCTTGTTGCCGTCGATGATCAGGTTGTCTCCCTCAGTGGTTACCGTTCCGGGATATTTGCCGTGAACGGAATCATACTTGAAAAGATGAGCTAATGTAGCAGCGTCAGTGAGGTCGTTTACTGCCACCAGGTCAATTTTATCACTATAATTTTCCAGGATGGAACGGGCAACCAATCTGCCGATACGGCCAAACCCGTTGATTCCGACCTTAATGTTAGCCATAAATGATGTCCTTTCTTTTGTAAGGTTAAATAATTGTAAGGTTTTCGGATTTGCTACTCAAGGTATCACTCCCCCTTCCGATTATCAAGAAATTTCAGCATAAACAACGATCTGGAAGCGCTGCCAATTTTCTGAAATTCAGAGAGTTTGAAAAACGTTGACAGGGGTAACGTCATCTGTGAATTCAAAGCTGTCAAAAAACGAGAATTTCCTATATTTGATGATATATTTCATCAAAGTCCATAATGTTCCGGATGAATAACCACAGGCTTTGAAAATGAGTTTAGACAAGCCATCTGTAGAAAAATGTAATAACCAGAAATAAATTTATTATGAACAAGCAAGCCACCAAATTAGATTTACCTCCGTACGATCACGAAAAATACCTGGATTTCAACGATCCGACACAGGAAAAAGCTATTGAATCCGCTCTTGCCGATGTACGCTCTAAACTCGGAAAAGAGTATCCGCTGTATATCAACGGAGAAGAAGTTAAGGGAGAAAGCGGTACGTTTAAAAGCATCAACCCGTGTAATACCGATGAAACGGTAGGGGTCTTCCAGAAAGCGAGTGAACAGCAGGCCCGAAAAGCGCTGCAGGATGCCTGGAAGGCTTTTGAGAGCTGGCAGTATACTCCGGTTGAAGAACGGGCTGAAATCATGCTCCGCGCTGCCGATATAGCCCGCCGGCGCAAGATGGAAATCATAGCCTGGGAGGTGACCGAAGTAGGACAGAATTACTGGGAAGCCGATGCTCAGGTCGCCGAAGGTATCGATTTCCTTGAGTATTATGCCCGTCAGGCACTGCGGTACGATCAGGGTATGGAGGTCATCAATACTCAGGGGGATACCAACCGCACAATCTATCTGCCCATCGGTGCCGGAATATCTCTTTCGCCGTGGAACTTTCCGTTTGCCATCGCGTTAGGAATGGCATGCGGGCCGATCGTTGCCGGTAATACCATCGTAGCTAAGCCGGCGCCGGAGTCTCCTATGATGTCGCAAATTATCCGGGAGATTTTTGATGAGGCCGGACTGCCCAAAGGGGTGTTTAATCTGGTTACCGGCGAAGATATCGAAGTGGGTGAGAACCTGGTGCGCGATCCCGATACCCGCTTCATCAACTTTACCGGCTCCAAAGCGGTTGGACTGCATATCATGAATCTGGCCAACACACCTTTTGAAGGTCAGAAATGGCTCAAACGCGTAAGCGCGGAAATGGGCGGTAAAAATGCCGTCATTGTGGACTCTGATTCCGATCTCGATATGGCCGCTGAGGCTATAGTAGCTTCGGCTTTCGGCTTTCAGGGGCAAAAGTGCTCAGCCGGTTCCCGATCCCTGATTCACAAAGATGTATATGCCGAGCTGCAGGATAAAATTGTGGAGAAGACAAAAGCGCTGGAAATCGGCAATTCCAAAAACAATACGCTGGTCAATGCTGTGGTAAGCGATGAACAGTACGAGAAGGTGCTTAAATATATCGATATCGGTAAAAACGAAGGCAAACTGCTAACCGGCGGAAAAAAAGCCGAAACCGATGAACCGGGCTACTATATTGAGCCTACCGTTTTCGGTGATGTCGCTCCGGATGCACGCATTGCAATGGAAGAAATCTTCGGACCGGTGCTCGCCCTGGTTTCTGTAGATTCGTTTGATCATGCCCTTGAAGTCGCCAATAGCGTGGAGTACGGCCTCACCGGTGCGCTTATCTCCAACAATGAAGAGCATATCGACCGGGCAATGCGGGAGTTCCATGTCGGAAATCTGTACATCAACCGGAAGTGTACCGGATCCATCGTGGGCGCTCAGCCGTTTGGCGGATTTTATCTGAGCGGCATGGACCCGAAAGCCGGTGGTTCCGATTATCTCGGTCAGTTCCTGCAGTCCAAGTCGATTACAGAAAGACCTACAAAAGGGGTTAAAGAGCTGCTGAATGATTTCTCTTATTCCAAAAAATAAGCTGATAGCATCTAAATAAGACGCAGTTCGTTGCTCTTTAAAGAAAAAGGCTTTGCTCCCGATGTGGGGCAAAGCCTTTTTAAATATGAGAAACTAATTATTTACCACTACTCCTCATCATCTCCGGTATCGATGGGCGGAGACGTAGAGCCGCGCTTTGATTTGGATTTATCGTCCGAAGCGCCGGCTCTTTTGAGCAGCATAGCCACTTCCGTATGGTCGTTTTCATTAGCCAAAGTGAGTGCAGACCTCCCGTGTTTATCTTTTACTTTAACATCAGCGCCCTGAGCGACGAGGTATCGCACGATAGATGTGTGGCCTTCTTTGGCGGCAAGCATCAACGCAGTCTGGCCCCAGTGTTGGGTGGCATTAATATCGGCACCTTTTTCAAGTAATATCTGTACCGCTTCAAGCTGTCCTTCCCGGGCGGCAACGATCAAAGCCAACGGGCCAACTTTAACACCCTGGTCCAGCAGATATTTCATTAAATCAATATTGCCATTCTGGACAGCCCGGTTAAGTGCTGTAGCCCCAATTTTATTGGTCATGTTTACGTCGGCGCCCAGCTCAACCAGTGTTTTTACCGCTTCTTCCTGATCATGCTGGGCGGCAAAGATCAACGGTGTGGAGCCATTTTTCATGACCTGGTTGATATCTTCTCCGTTTTCAATTTCTTCTTTGATAGTTTTAACATCGCCATCCTTACAGGCTTGAAAAAGCGGGGTCAATTCCATGACAAAAAATTAAGGTGTAAAATTTCAATCTTATCTCTGCGAGTGATCATTGAAGCGTCTAACAAACATATTCATTAAAATAAAATCAATAGTTTTTTTTCGGGTTGATGCAGAATTTATGTATCAAACTTCGCCGGTAACGACTGCATTCCCCGAAGTAGTTCCTCGCCGGTGATTTTTTTTCTTCCTTCCAACTGAATCTCAAGGATTTCGAGTGTTCCGTCAATACATCCTACCATCAATTTCCCGGTACTTTCGGTCAGTTGTCCCGGAGTCGATCTGCGGTCTTTGGATGCAATACGGGTTCGGTAGATGTTTGCGCGTTTCCCCTCCAACTCAGTCCAGGCACCGGGGAACGGACTTAATCCCCTTATAAAATTATGAACCGTTTCAACCGGTTGGCTGAAATCAATCCGGCAGTTCTCTTTATAAAGTTTTGGAGCCTGAGAGGCAGGTTTTTGATCCTGAGATGTAACTTCAACGTTACTATCGGCAATGGCATCCACACACTTACCGATGAGTTCGCCACCGAGATGCATTAAACGCTGGTAGACTTCCCCGGTAGTTTCATCCGGGCCGATAGGGGTAGTCTGCTGATCAATGATGTTGCCGGTATCAATACCTTTATTCAAAAAGAATACCGTACACCCGGTTTCGGTTTCGCCGTTCATAACGGCATGGTGGATAGGAGCCGCTCCCCGGTATTCCGGCAATAATGAGGCATGAAGGTTAATCGCGCCCTCAGCCGGTATCCGGATAATGGATTCCGGGAGTATTTTAAATGCCACAATGACAATCAGATCCGGAGCTAATTCTTTTAATTTTTGGTGAAACTCCTGGCTTTTTACATCATCGGTTTCGTAAACGGGCAAACCGGCTTCGACAGCTTCGGCTTTTACCGGTGTGGGGGTTGGCTTTTGCCGGCGACCTCTTCGCTTATCCGGACCGGTTACCACGAGGCTGATATTATGCCGTGATTCGACAAGTTGTTGCAGGGAAGGAACCGCGAAATCAGGGCTCCCCATAAAAACGATATTCAAAGACCTCATACTGATGTCAGGATACCCGGGTTTGAGGGGGACGCAGCGGATAGCCGGCCTCTATATTACCTTCAGCTACTTGTTTTAACTTTGTCTTGAGCAGACGTTTTCGAAATGATCCTAATCGATCGATAAAAAGTACACCATCAAGATGATCGAGTTCATGCTGTATAACCCTGGCAGCTGTTTGGTCAACGGTAAGCTTTTTGGGGTTAAAATCCCGGTCAAGGTAAGAGAGGGTGATTTTATCCGGGCGCTTCACATTTTCCCGGACATCGGGAATGCTCAGGCATCCTTCCTCAAATTCGGTTATCGTTTCACTTTGCCAGGTTATTTCCGGGTTGATCAGCGTCATGGGCCCGAGCTTGCCCTGTTGATCGTCATCTTCAGTCATTGGATCGGCATCCATCACGAATAGCCGTATAGAATGACCTACCTGAGGGGCTGCAAGTCCGACGCCCTCGGCATTATACATAGTTTCAAACATATCCCGGATGAGTTGTTGAAGCTCCTCCGAGTTTTCCTTAATGGTTTCAGCTTTCCGGGTTAATACCGGATCATCATATGTGACTATTGGTAAAATGGCCATGTTCTTTTATTGCAAAAAATTCAGTGTATTTCATCCAGATACTCCTGTAGCAGGATGGTAGCTGCTGTAGAATCTATTATACCTTTTTCGGCACGTTTCTTTTTTTTCAACCCCGAATCAATCAGAAGCTGTTTTGCAGCCTCGGAACTATAGCGTTCATCCACTTTAATTATTTTAGCATTCGGGAAAGCAGCTTGCAGCTTTTTAATAAATTTTTCCACCATTTCGGTGGATTGATTCTCATGACCTTTGAGGGAGAGCGGCCACCCTACTATAAAGGTGTGTATGGGAGATTCCTGCTGAAGGGATTTTAACTCACGAAAAATAGTTTTCTCAGAAAAAGTCCCGATCGGACTCGCTATAATAGCGGTTGGATCCGATCGGGACACACCGATTCGTTTAGTACCGACATCGATGCCTACAAAACGACCTGCAGACATAAATGCTCAGGCCTCTTCATAAGACTCTTCAAGCGGCTGACGCAGAAAGTCTTTCAGCATCTTGCTCGGTTTGAAATGAGTTTTCCGGTGTTCCGGTACGTAAATAACTTCGTTAGTCTTGGGGTTTCGGGCTTTTGGCTTGGCCTTGGTAACTTTTACTTCAAAAACTCCGAAGTCCCGGATTTCAATTCGACAGGTGGGATTAGCCTCCATCATGGTATCGCGCAGCGCATCAATAACATCGTCTACCCATGGTTCTACTTTTACCATAGGCATTTTCTTCTTTTCAGAAATGCGGCGAACGATATCTCTTTTAGTGTAAGTCATATTTTCTTAATCATGTTAGAGTTATAAGGGAACAAAAAGTCAGCATTCTGTTAGCATTACCATCCAATATAACAACTCATTTGATTAAATGAGGTAATAGCTTGTTATTAAAAGTATTAAATGGTAACGGCAAAATTACCAATCCCTAACGAAGATTGCCACCCCCTATTATCATTCATACCGATATGCCAATTTGACTCCATCGACCTTCTGCAGGCTTTTTATGACCTTTTCGAGGTGTTTGATGTCTTTGACCATCAGGATCAGCGTTCCTTCAAACATACCGCTGTCGCTACTGATGTTGATGCTTTTCATGTTGGTATTCATGGATTTAGAGATGACATTCGCAATGTCGTTAATCATGCCGACACGGTCTTCACCCACAACTTTTACCGCTCCGGTGAATTGATCTCCGGTAAACGGAGCCCATTTTACATCAACAATCCGGTCCCGGTCTGTCTGGATAAGGTGGCGTGTATTTTTACAAGTTACCCGGTGAATTTTTACATCCCCGTCCCGGCTAATGAAGCCTATCACATCGTCCCCGGGGATCGGATTACAGCATTTAGCGTAGCTGTATTTGACATCCGTGATCTCCCCGTTCATTATCAGCCCTTTATCGGTGGCGGCTCTGGTGGCTTCATCGTAAACGATTTCGTAGGAAGAGTCTGCTTCGGGGGTTTCGGTTTTACTGCTTTCTTCCTCAGCAAAACGACCCTTGTCCTTGTATTTTTTTACGTATTTGTAAAACTTTGTTGCGTCATATGCTCCGGACCCCAAATCATAAAACGCTTTCTGAAGTGAAGGGAATTTTAATCGGGCTGCCACTTTGGCCAGTTCCTGGTCTGATATTTCCAGATTTCCCCTGGAGGCTTTTTTCTCCCAGAGCTCCCGGCCCTTATCGGCAATTTCCCGTTCTTGCTGTCGAATAAATTGCCGTATTCGGGCTCTGGCTTTATGTGTTTTGACGTCGTGAAGCCAATCGGCACTCAGATTCACTTTCTTGCCGGTAATTACTTCAACCTGATCGCCGCTTTTAAGCTCCTGACGTAGCGGGGCCATCTGACCGTTTACTTTGGCTGCCAATGCCCGTTCTCCCACCTCGCTGTGAATTTCAAAAGCAAAGTCCAGCGGAGTTGAGCCCTTCGGCAGAGTTCGCAATTCACCTTTGGGGGTAAATACATAAATCTCATCGGTATACAGATTCAGCTGGAAATCTTCGACGAATTCAGTAGCAGCGTCGGGCCGGGGGTTTTCGAGTACCTCCCTGATCCAATGGACGAATTTCTCAATATTCTGGCCCCGAGCTGCGCCTTCTTTGTACTTCCAGTGTGCCGCCAGCCCTTTTTCCGCCACTTCATCCATTTTTCGGGTACGGATCTGAACTTCTACTTTTTTTCCGGTGTGGGTAATTACGGTAGTATGCAGAGATTGATACCCGTTGGCTTTGGGTACTGAGATAAAGTCGCGAAATCGCTCCGGGATGGGTGTATACCAGTCGGTAATAAATGAATATACTCGCCAGCAGTCTTCTTTGGTGTGAGGTTCATCCAGAATGATACGAATGGCAAAAAGATCATAAATTTCCTCAAAAGGTTTTTGCTGGCGCATCATCTTCTTGTAGATGGAATAGATGTGCTTGGGCCGCCCTTTGATCTCAAACTTGAAGCCGGAGTCGACCAACTGTTTTTTAATCGGCTCCATAACCTCTTCGATAAAAACCTCTCTGGATTCTTTTTTATCCCGGAGTTTACGGGCGATAAACTTGAATCCGGTAGGGTCCATAGCTTTGAAACTCAAGTCTTCCAGTTCACTTTTCATCTGGAACAGCCCGAAACGATGAGCCAAAGGAGCATAGAGCTCAAGAGTTTCAGAAGCGATGGCAAGTTGTTTTTTACGTGGAAGCGGCTGGATGGTCCGCATGTTGTGCAGCCGATCGGAGAACTTGATCAGCACCACCCGAAGGTCTTCGGCCATCGTCAGCAACAGCTTCATAAACGTTTCAGCCTGCTTGGTGCCTTTATTCTTGAAGACGCCGGAAATTTTCGTCAGCCCGTCTATAAGATTGGCAACGGTAGAGCCAAACGTTCGCTCGATAAAATCCAGAGTTACCTCGGTATCCTCCACCGTGTCGTGCAGAAGTGCCGCGGCTACCGAAACATCATCCATGCCCAACTCACGGATGATAATTTTGGCCACTTCAATCGGATGTTGATAAAATGGCTCTCCGCTCGCCCGTGTCTCTCCCTGATGCGATGCATAACAAAGCTTAAAGGCCCGGGCAACCATTTCATCATCACAATGGTCCATGTACTCCCGGCAGATCTTCAGAAACTGATCCAATTCCGTCTGTTGCTGTTCAGGGAGTTCGTACGAATCCAGATCTATTTGTTCGAGCGTGTCTTGCTTATTCATTCTTATATAAAAATGTCGATGTCTTACATGCTAACGCATTACCGGTACTCATATTTACCGGTAACAATGACAACGGTGAGCCTGTGCCGGTTCATTTATATCCTGTTGATTTCTGTAATATCCGAATTCTATAAACGCTTTCATATTCGGTGTTGATTTAATTTTATTTCCCGGTTGATGCGGATGGGACGCGGATCTTAGGAGTTGACAGGCAACTTAATTTATCTGAAATGAAAAGCTTAACGGAAGCAAAAAAACACACTATGCCGATAACCATAAGCGCCGTAGGCCGGCACATTTTGTAGCTCTTTCAATCATAGTTTAGTTTTGTACAGCATGGGTGGAATGATGTACTTCTGCCGACATTATTAATGATTTTGACGGATTAACGATAGCAGATTAACGAGATCAGATTTTTGATTGATTGGACGAAACCCTGGTGAATCGATAATTAATCATAGAAGGGAATGCCGGGTATGCAGGGCAAAAAAATGATAAAAACCCTTTTGTAGAAGTGGGGTGACCTGCCGTATATTTGAAGCCCTTTGGTTGGAACGTGTAAGCCGGGGTGCCGGTGTAAGATTGAAGGCACTAAAATACCGGTTTATTCAGTTTCAAAAAGACCACACCGGAGGTATCCGGATGGATTTGTTGCCGCAGTGGTGGAATTGGTAGACACGTTGGACTTAAAATCCAATGGACGTTTAAGCGTCCGTGCCGGTTCGAGTCCGGCCTGCGGTACCCTAAGCCCCTGAAGTTTTGATAGAATAGCTTCAGGGGTTTTTTTGTTGCAATTAACCATTGCAACTACTTCATAGGCAGCAAATAAAGCTATCCCCCACATACAAAACATAATTCTATTCATCGGCGCGCATGTCTTTCGGGATAATCTCAAAATGAAGCCAATAGCTTCTGCTTCCAACATCCCCCAATTAAAATTTGAGTATTTCCCCAAAATCCTACATTCTGTAACTCGTTGTTAGTTAGTGTCTGTAAGAAAACACAATGTGTCCTGAGAAAACGTCAAAATCAATGCGCGCGAAAGGTCCAACAGATGCCGTGTACAAAGCGTGCATGAGCATTTTAGGGAAGAGCGGACTGAAGATTCCGGCGTTTTTTTAGAGGTACTTATAAAAAATTCCTTAGCCATAAGGGTTGTATGAAGTCTCAATATTTCTCATTTCGGTGGGTACTGCTTGGGGTAGGGTTGGTTGCCATACTGGGACTTACCGGCATGAACGTGTACTCATTGTATGCTCTGCATGAAAGCACGGTTACCAGTAAGCAGGAGAATCAGAAAAACAAGCTGATTGAATTTACCAACGAAGTTCGCCATAGGTTTACAACATCTTTAAATGAGCGGTTTCGTATTAATGTGGTTGAGTTTGAACAGCGGCTGGAACAAAACGGGGATATGCCGGATGCCTTTCGATCTATGCTGAATAATGCCGCTTCCGACTCTCTTTTCGATGAAATTTATTTTACAGATGCCGATTGCCGGCCTTGTGAAGACGGCGGCGAGATCCAACGCTACAATCCGCATCTGCAAGCCTTTGAATGGATTGATAGTACTCCTGAAAAAGTGAGGGATGGCATAAGCATGGCGCGCACCAATATGACGGTGTTGATCAGCAACTATCGCTGGCAGACCCGGGTATTTTTTGATACTCATCGCAGTTTAACACTTGCCATCATCAACAGCCGGGAAGAGCGGCTTATAGGTTTTGTAAACCTGACGGTAAACGAAGAATATCTCCTGGATAATTATCTCCGCACTAAAGTGCAAAACTTATTTGGCCCTGCCGAGAAAAGCGGTATCGTTGTTTGGCTGCACGACTGGACTCAGGATGAAGTACTGGCTTCGACGGATCCAACGGTTCCCTATGACTTTCAGATGGTTAACACCACACAAAACTTCCCGGACCTGTTGAATAACTGGAACCTGAAAGCAGCATTTACCGAGACTCCCGCCGTATCGGCCTCCAGGGCTTCACTCATAAGGAACCTTTTAGTTTTGGGAGCGGCTGTAATTTTCTTGATCGGCGCTTTGGTTTTTATGTTTGTAACAGCTCAGAAAGAGCGTAAACTCGCAATGAGGCAGGCTGGTTTTTTAGCCAATGTAACGCATGAGCTTAAAACGCCATTGTCGGTTATGCAGGCTGCAGGTGAAAATCTGGCCGATGGCAGGGTAAGTGACACAAAGCGCATCACTTCATACGGGCAACATATCCACAATGAAGCCACTCGGCTTAGGACTATGATTGAAAAATTGCTCGATGTTGCCAAAACCGATGCCGGCCAAATGGTGCTGAAACCGCAAAAAGTAGATGTTACTGCTGAAA
>SLQI01000245.1 GCA_007131535.1 Balneolales bacterium
CGCATAATTTTGCCGCTCCTTGTTTTAGGCAGGGATTCCATAAAGGTGATGCTATCCGGCTGGGCAATCGGACCCAGCTCACTGCTGACGTGTTTTTTTAGATCATCTTCCAGCTTTTTATCACCCTGAACTCCGCTGCGCAGGATGATATAGGTATGGATTGCATTTCCCTTTACATCATGCGGCAAGGCAATAGCTGCCGCTTCGGCCACAGCGTGATGGCTTACCAGGGCGCTTTCCACTTCGGCCGTACCGAGACGATAGCCACTCACTTTGATGACATCGTCTATGCGCCCGATGACCCAGAAGTAGCCATCTTCATCCACTCTGGCTGAATCCCCGGCTTTATACCAGCCTTTCTTTTCGTAATCTTTCCAGTAGGTTTCCACGTACCGGTCGGGATCACCAAAGATCGTTCGGGCCATACCCGGCCATGGGTTTTTGATCACCAGTTTACCTTCTTCGCCGGCTTTAACTTCATTGCCTTTATCATCTACTACGCCTACCTGAACACCAAAAAACGGCTTAGTTGCCGATCCGGGTTTCAGCGGTGTAATAGGCAGCGGGGTGATCATAAACCCACCGGTTTCGGTTTGCCACCAGGTATCCATTATCGGGCACTCCTCATTGCCGATTACCTCATAATACCATTTCCAGGCTTCAGGATTGATGGGCTCCCCAACCGACCCGAGCAATCGCAGCGAACTCAGATCGTGCCGTTTCGGCCATTGATCACCAAACCGCATCAGACCCCGGACTGCTGTAGGTGAGGTATAAAGAATGGTTATGCCGTACTTTTCGATCATCTGCCACCAACGGTTCGGGTAAGGATGATTCGGTGCCCCCTCATACATCATAATTGTACTCCCGTTAATTAACGGTCCGTAAATCATGTAACTATGCCCGGTAATCCAACCCGGATCGGCGGCACACCACCAGCGGTCTTCATCTTTGATATCAAACACATACCGGTGGGTTGCGGAAGTGTACACCGAATATCCGCCATGTGTATGTACGAGGCCTTTCGGTTTGCCGGTGGTACCGGAGGTGTACAGGATGAATAAGGAATCTTCAGCATCCGTCTGAACCGTCTCGCAACTGGGGTTGGCAATGGGAAGGTTCATCAAGTCGTGATACCAAAAATCCCGGTCGTTTTCCATGTGAACCTCATGGCCGGTTCGTTTAACGGTAATGCACACTTCTACCGTTGGAGTTCGCTCGATAGCGGAATTGACTATTCCCTTCAGGTCGGTGATTTTACCCCGGCGATTGCCGCCATCGGCCGTAAGTACCACCCGGCTTTTAGCATCATTAATCCTCGTTGCGAGCGCGTCGACACTAAATCCGCCATAAACTACACTGTGAGCTGCTCCGATTTTCGCACAGGCCAGCATCGAAATGACCAGCTCAGGTATCTGCGGCATGTAGATGGTTACGATCTCGCCTTTCCGCACCCCCATGCTCTTTAATACATTGGCGCATTTCGAAACCTCCCGGTTCAGGGCATGATACGACATGGTCTTGACATCCCCCGGCTCGCCTTCCCAAATCAGAGCGAGTTTGTTACGGCGCCAGGTTTCAAGGTGGCGATCTATAGCATTATGCACCACATTGATTTTGCCTCCCGTAAACCATTTATAAAACGGTTTTTCGCTGTCGTCGAGCACCTGCTTCCATTTTTTGAACCATTTCAGCTTTTTCGCCTCATCCGCCCAAAATTTTTCCGGATCCTCTATGGATTGCTGATACAGCTTATCATACTCCTTAACATTTGCCTTCCTGGTTATAGAAACAGGAGGATGATACAACTCTTCTTCTTTTTTCTTGTTGAGTTTATCATCTTTATTACTGGCCATGAATAATCTCCTTTGGATTTATAGCTGGTTACTAAATTTCGGTTCTTAAGCTACAGCCGCAATGCCCGTTAATACTCCCATTGCAGGCTACACCTCACAAAGCAATACCCGGGGTTATAATTTAGGCATCACAGACAATTTAACAAGGGGTATTTCAAGCAGGGGCTTTTCCATCACGGACCTGCCCAACCCGTCGCATCAATGCCGGTGAACCCGCATAAAAAGGACTTTTGGCATCGATTTTATCCGGTAACTTATCCAAAATTCTCTGCTTTCCGTCGGTGGCAACTCCCCCGGCTTGCTCCATTACAAAAGCGACTGGAGCACATTCATAGATCAGGTTGAGCCTTCCTTCGGGTGAGTTTTTGTTTTTCGGATACAAAAATATCCCCCCTTCAAGTAAAATTCTGTGCATATCTGCCGAAAGCGACCCGATATATCGAAACCGGTACGGATCACCCTTAAAACTGTTGGCCCGGAAGTACTCAAGCACGCTTTGATCCTGCTGATCCATTAAATACTCCCAGCCGGTGTTGCAACTGTACATCGGGGCATCATCCGGGATTTTTATATTGCGTCGGCTCAGAAAAAAGTCGCCGACTTCATGGTCAAGCGTAAAAAAGTTGACCCCCAGCCCGGCCGTCGTAAATACCAGCATTGTACTGGAGCCATACAATACATATCCGGAAGCAATCAGGTTTTTACCCGGTTGCAATAAGGTTTGCTCATCCGCAGGCTGCTCGGGGTTGGTTTTATAAATCCCGAATACCGTAGCGGCTGAAGTATTGTAAGCCATATTCGGAATGCCTTCTATAGGATGCAGCGCTACCATGTACTTACCGGTAGACGAGCTCATGTTGAGCGGCCCGGATGAAAATGCCGTAATCACACGGCTCACCATGCCCGAGCGATCCAGTGCGAAGCGAAACTGCTCAACGGCAAATTTGCGGAGGTATTCAAGGCGGTCAAACTTTTGGCCGGACTGCCGGCTCCTCATCTCACGCTGTACATTGTAGTTGGCTTCATCCGCAATAATCCGGCAGGCCAGGGTTATATCTCTCAACAATTGTGATAGCTCACCGGTAGCCTGCGGAAACTTGCGCTGAGCTTCGATAATGAATTCGTCAAGCGTAATGAGATTGCTTTTATAAACTGAAGTAGTCATGGCATTGATCCAATAGTCATCAAAAATATTTGGCTCAAGTTAATTCAAACCGGATTTAAACCCAATTCCGATTACGGCAAGTAAGCGTGGTAAACTATTCCTCCTCATCCAGATTGATATTGCAGTTGATCCCTCTTTTCGCCAACTCAGTTTCCAGAACAGGAGGCAGTTCCTTCTTAATTTCCTGCAGCACCCGCTGCTCAATCATCTTTTCAATGCGTTGATGACCAATGATAGAGGCCGGGATCTTACCGAAAATCCCCCCGTGTTCCTTGAAAATTTCCGTGTGATTGTTGATCGATATGTTCAATGAAATCCTGGGCATGAAACTTTTCTTTTAGTAACGTGTATATTTATACCTGTAACAAGATTATTCAGTTTGTGATAAATTTAACCGGAGACTTTGTGTAAGTCTCATAATACGTTCATTTCCAAATATGAAACTTCATACAGCACTTACTTTTTTCTTTCTGATTGGTTTGTCCTATACGACAGCCGCCAACGATTTTCACATAAAAGAGGTTGAGCTTACCTACACGATCACCGAAACAGGCAGTGTTGAGGTAATCGAAAAACGAACGTACGAATTTGACGGGGATTTTTCCTGGGCAGACTACCGGTTGGAAAACGAAGTATACGATAACGGCGATATCCGGAATGTAACTATAAGTGAGGATGGAGAGCAATATCAGCTTGTCGATGAAAAGGAAGGACCCGAAGGCAGTTATTATTATGAGACCGATGAAGACCCGCTCTATGTGATCTGGCATTATTCAGCATCAGACGAGCGCCGAACTTTTGAAATCAGCTATACCATTGATAATATTCTGGAAGGAAACAATAAGTGGGTTCAGTTCTTCTGGAAAGCAGTAACCGACCGTTGGGACAAGTCCACCGGTCAAGTGGATATTACCGTCAATTTTCCGAATGATGAAGAGCACCATTCCTGGGTACGTTCACAAAACCGGGAGCTTTTCACCACTTCCGAAAACGGACGTTTTCACATTACCGGTGGTCCGGTTGAAGAAAACCAATTCGTGGCTGTGCGAGTCGTATTACCGGCCGCTCAGCTTGATACCGAGCCCATCGAAAACCAGGAGGTTTCCCCACAGTGGGCAGAAGACAAAGAAACCAAATGGCTCGCTGATTATGAGCAGTATCTCGAGCGGCAGGAGCAACTCGCCGACTACGCTGAGATTGCCGCTTATGCCATAATTTTGATTTCGTTTGGTGTGATACTTTTTGGCTGGAAAAACCGGCAAATAAAAGGGCGGGCTGCAGGTGTTTCTCCAACCTCTGATCAGCCGGATGTCCCGCCGGCTATTGCCGCCTGGGCAATGAATCACCACATCATCTCCGAGTACTGCCTGCCGGCCACCCTTTTTGATCTCTCCCGTAAAGGAGCTTTTAAGATTGAAGAATTTGAAGGAGAAGATGGCTCTGAAACCTACCGTGTCACCTCCACCGGTCATACTCCCGATAACCTGACCGACTGGGAACTTGCCCTTTTTCATCACATTCAACAAAAAGCGGGAGATGATGGGGTGAAGTTAAATAATTTGTTTGGAGACAGCAGCGCCGATCAAAAAATGCTTGAGAAATGGTATGTGGATCTTAAAAAAGACGCGAACGAACATTTACCCGTCCAACCGGAATCAAAAATTAAATATTACTGGACTTTAGGGATCGGATTGTTGCTGTTTGTTCTATCCTTCGGAATACTTTCCTACCACCCGGTACTCGCATTTACAGCCATGTTTTTATCTTTGATGATGGCCTTGAGTTCCACTTTTTTACGGCATTATACCCCGCAAGGTTTACAGCGATACAATCATATTTACGCTTACTATCTGTGGTTGCAAAACCCGGATCAAACCGGAACTCCGGAAGAGCGTGCCGCTGATTTGTGTTACGCGATCGCCTTCGGCCTCCCGAAAAAGAAGGTGGAACAACTCACCGAAAACATTCAAATGCCGGGGTTTCTTAAAGCTTACTCTGCGGATGTAGCATTGATTGCGGCAAGTGTTAGTTCAACCACCACAACAACGACCACCGTTTCAGTCGGCACTTCCGGGGGTTCAGGCGGAGCAGGTTAGGCCATGGAGGTTGAAGCGGAACTAAAATTCATGCAGCTCCGCTTGAACCCGGGCTTTCGGTCGTCTTCAACTTCCTTTTGACCAAGGTTCAATTCTAAATTTTTTTTGACCAAGCGATGGTTTTGGACACTTGAGATGTCTGTTGCTGGTTACGGGTTGCTGGATACTGGATGCTGATCAACTACCTCGGTTGCTATCAGCCTGGCATCCATCCATTTCCGTTGACTTCAGTCAACGGGTAAGCGCCTCCCCTCATATAAACACGGGGCTTTAGCCCCGCTCCTTCCCCCCGTTCCACAACTCCAGCCC
>SLQI01000125.1 GCA_007131535.1 Balneolales bacterium
CGGGCGAGTAAAAGCTCAACCGTTTCTTTATGGCCGCCGTGGGCGGCATACATCAAGGGAGTCAGCCGGCGATCTTCCTCGCGGGAGTCCACATAGGCACCGGAATCGATCAACAATTCAACTATATCCGTATATCCGTTCTGAGCAGCCACGATTACCGGCGTCTGCCCGTAGACATCAAAAACATCCACATAAGCCCCTTTATCAAGCAGGAATTCGACCATCCCGGTTTCCCCGTTTTCAACAGCTGCGGCAAGCGGGGATTGATTGAGCTGGTTTTTATCATCAATATCAAAACCGGAATTCAGAAAATGCCGGACGATTTCCACATCTCCTTTACCGGCATATTCCACCATGTTCCGGGCATTGAGCTCAATTTCTTCCCGGGCAAGCTCTTCTTTGGAGTCATTGGAGCAGCTAACTAAAAGTAGGGCTGCCGTGCAAAACAGGAGCCATTTAATTTTGACAGGGGTGTTCATAACCTTGTATAATTTGTTTTACCGCAATCGTTGTTTTTTCGCAGTCCGGCACTCAAATAAATAAAAAGCTGTTTACACTGTTACCATCTGTATTAACCTGAAACCGAAAGCCGCAATGGAAAAAGTAAAAAAAACTGAAGAAGAATGGGCAAAAGAACTTTCTCCGGAGCAGTATCGCATCCTCCGGCAAAAAGGAACCGAGCGCGCATTTACCGGAGAATATAACGAATCCAAAGGTCGGGGTACATACCGGTGTGCGGGTTGCGGCAATCCGCTCTTTCACTCTGAAACCAAATACAATTCCGGGTCCGGCTGGCCAAGTTTCTATGCCCCTTACAAGGCGGGTCATGTTGATGAAATTGAGGACCACTCATTCGCCATGGTACGTACCGAAGTACTTTGCGCTCGGTGCGACGGGCACTTGGGTCATGTTTTTGATGATGGACCTCAACCAACCGGATTGCGGTATTGCATTAATTCGGCCTCTCTGAAATTTGATCCGGAAGAATAACTCAGATCCGTTCATGGGCGATTAAGTCATAACCTAAACTGCGGATTCTTTGTTCTTCAGGGTCTGACCTGCTTTCGCGAAAATAGTAAGCCCCAATAAACGTGCTTACATAGGCAAATAAATCCCGGGTATTTCTGACAATATCTTCGTTGCTATACCGCTCGGTACGTATAACAGACTCGCCATCCGTATCCAGATATCGTCGAATTACTTGCTCTTCTTCCAGCAATAGAGAATAGGATGATGCCGGAATTATTTCATCCTTTTCTTTTCCGTAATTCAGCACACGAATCTCAACAAGGCTGCCTTCGAAAATAAACTCAAATACAAATAATCGTCCGTCATACTTTATTTCTTCACGGATGATATCCTGTTCATAGTAGTCGGTATCACTGAATTCCATCCGATTTACAATCCACTCGGAATAGCCCACCTTCTCCCCGCTAAAATATACCGGTCTGTCGGAGATTTGATCTGCATCACCCTTCGTTTCCCCGGTTGAAGAACATGCCGCAAAGCAAGCCATTAATAACAACAAACCTGCCATGCGAACAACCTGAAGACGCCATTTACCGGGAAACCAGATTTTGATGATCATCTCTGCCAAATCTTTAATCAGTGTTTTTAAGGTTTCTCATAATCTGAGTTAAACTTTAACTCGGCACAAAATAAAAAGATCTGTAAACCTGGTTCACATCAAATATCCGGATCTAATCAAATTATCTGATGCAAAATCAGGAGAAAATCGGATCACTATTCAGATCATAAAAAAAAGCCGCTTCAGCGTTAACTGAAGCGGCTTAGATATGAGGTCCCTCCCCTGTATGTAAGTTTTTTCTGTGGTTAGGTACAGCTATATGGCTCTATCAGTCAAGATCGCCACAGATAACCAGATCCGATCCGAGCAGACCGTCGTCATATACTCTGACATTCAATTCGTCAGCCTGATATATGCGAACATCCACTTCGGCTTCGGCACTGGCACTCGTTTCTTCTTCATCGGTTTCCAAATCCGGATAATCCGCTTCATCACCGACGAGGTCATCGTCCATGTCCTCACATGTTCCGCGGTAGATACCCCACTGGTATGTTTCTTCTTCAGCCAATTCTTCCAGGCTGATTTCGGCTTCAAAACGCTCATCAACCGCGAATCCTTCAACATCTATACTACCTGAAACGTCTTCGTAGTCTTCAGTTCCTTCAAGGTCAGCGCTGAAGGATACATCATCTTTTTCTACATCGACGTCGAGTGAAGCAAGGTTAGGCGCGGCACGGAGTTCGTCGCCATCCTGCAGCACGAGCTGAAATCCAAGTTCATCCCGGTTGTCAAACTCGTCAGCATAGATCACTACCTCTACTTCACTTTGGCTGCTATTGGCCGCGAAAGTAACGGTTGTGCTCTCCAGGTCGAAGTGCTGGCCTTCGACTGCAGAGGATTCATCCTGATCTACCGCAACACTTATACTTCGGTCTTGATCGGCATGTGCACCGATCAGCTGAGCTGTAAATGTAAGTGTTTTCGGGTCATCCTGATCGGCATCAAGATTTGCGGTATAAGAAAGTGATCCACTTGCCGGATTGGGTGGAGCCCACTCAACCTGATTGACATCACTCAGGTCGTAGTCATGCTCTTCAAAGCAGCCCCATACGATGAGCGGCAATACCAAAAGAGCGCCAAATTTAAATAGGTTATTTCGTTTCATAAAGTAAATAGGATTTCTAAATTCCAATTTTTGTTCCGGGTCATCACTGATTTTCGAGTGCCTCACCACAGTAGTAACTGTGGAGAGACAACTCAAAAAAAATCAGCAATTAATAACCTGGGTTGTTATCGAGGTTGGGATTATTGTCAACTTCACCTGAAGGAATATATGAGAGTACCCGGTAGTCATCATACGGCAGATCCGGGAGATCTTCCTGTTTCGGGATATCCATAGCCCGGCGCTTCAAATCATAGAACCGGTGTCCTTCAAAGTGCAGCTCACGCCGACGCTCCGGGAAGACTTCATCAACGATGAAGCTTTCAGCGTCATTATATCCGCTGACCGGATCAAGTCCCCGTGCTTCACGAAGAGTGTTTAATGCATCGTGCGCGTCCTCCCACTGACCTAACTCGGCATGGGCTTCAGCCATGATCAAATACATTTCCGGAACACGTACCAGGGGTACATTATCATCAAATGCACCGGTACTGCAATCCCATTTACGGGAGTAAGGATGCCCGTCATCGGCTTCCCCGATAAGGTTAAGCCGGTAGTCTTCTTCATCGAAAACTTCAATCAGGTCTTGAGATGGCATAACATCGTGCCAATGGGTCGGATTGGTATAAGGGCACAACCCGACGTTAGACCCAAGACTTTCTTCAACCGGGTCGATGTTCAGCTCCATAATCGACTCCGGATTGGGAACCTGGTCAAACGGATTGCTGTCAGCGAAATCGCTTTCGTCTGTTAACAGCTCTGCTCCGGTTTCGGCCAGGGCAATCTCAGCATGGTCTACGGCATCCTGCCAGTTTTCAAGGTACAGGTTTAATCTGGCAAGAAGTGCATGTCCACCGGCATAATTGGCGAAAAATACGCCCCGATCGATACCTTCAAGCAGATCTACGGCTTCTTCCAGATCTTCGAGTGCCTGAGAATAGACCTCTTCGTTGGTAGAACGAGAGCGCAAATCAGCATCTCCGACATCCCGGGTTGGTTCGGTACGGATGATAGCACTTTGTGTCCATCCGTCGACTTCACGATCGGGCTCGTACCCATACGTACGGGCAAAATCAAAGTATACGAACCCTCTTTGAAACAGGGCTTCGCCCCGGAGTCTTTGTCGGGTTTCCTCACCGGCATCTTCCACTTGGTCAGCCCCTTCAATTACGTAGTTGGCTTCGTTGATGGTCAGATAACCGGTATTCCAGAAGGAGATGTGAGATCCCGGGCTGTTTACGGACATACCATCATATCGCCCTGAGGTTACAGGATGCTGTGCCGCGTTATCAGCCAGTACGTCCGGACCAAGGGTAATTTCCCTTCCGTATCGCCATTGACTTTGGAGCCGGTTATAGACTGAAGTCATAATGGCTTCAATCCCGTCCACACTTTCCTGCGCGGTATCGGGATCTACTTCTGTAGAGGGCGAAGTTTCCAGAAGGTCATCGCAGGAGGCCAACACGGCAACTCCAATTACGAATAGACCTATTCGGCTTACATATTTCCACATAGTGTTTAACATAATTTTCAAAAAATTTCTGTGTGATTCCGGTTACTTAGAAGTTGATTTCAACTCCACCTTCCAGAGTGCGCGGTTGCGGGAAGAAAGTCTGCCCCCGATCGAATACCTCAGGATCCAGTCCCGGGTAAGCAGTCCAGGTGACCAGGTTTTCACTCTGTACGAAGAAGGAAGCCGCACCGAGCCCTAACCGGTTGGCGAAACGTGCCGGAAGCGCATAGTTCAGCTGCACGTTCTTGAGCCGGATGTAGGAACCGTCATATAAGCGGCGATCCGACCATGCGTTATGTGCCGTTCCACCGGGGAAACTACCCTGGCTATAAGCCTTGGGTATATTCGTTATATCACCCGGCTGCTGCCAGCGGTCGAACAGTTCGGTTGAAAGCTGTCTTCCTCTGTGGGGTGCGAGATGGTGGTTAGAGTGCTGTTCATCCAGAATCTTACTGCCGTATTCATACTGGAACAGGATATCCAGAGAAACCGGGCCGTAGGAGAACTCATTGCTCCATCCACCGTAGTAGTCCGGTATCATACTTCCGGCAGCATGGTAGTCACCGGAACCAACGGAATAGGTGAGCTCACCGTCAGCATCATACCACAGAGCGCGTCCGTCAGCCGGGTTTACACCGGCAAAATTACGTACCCACCATTGATGGCGTTCTTCACCTACAATAATGCGGGAAGCGGCCACACCGGGGTCACTCATCCACTCCTGTTCACCTTCCAGCTCGAGCACTTCACTGCGCTGGAACGTAATGTTGAAATCACTGGCCCACATAAAGCGACCGGCATCAACAAGAATACCGCCGAGTTCGATTTCGACCCCTTCATTTCGAACGGTACCGACATTTTCCATAATGTCGCCGAAACCACTGTCGGATGGCAGCCATCTTTCGAGCAGCAGCTGCTCATTGTCGGTGCGATACACTCCGACATTACCATAGATTCGGTTGCCAAAGAGGGCAAAATCCACAGCAAGGTCAGTTGTGTTAGCTTGCTCCCAGCTCAGCTGAGCATTACCTAACTGAGCAGGACGCAGACCGGTTCCACCCATATAAGTACCGCCGGAACCGAACAGAGCAATGGAGGCAAAGTCACCGATATCTGCGTTACCGGTAATACCGTAGCTTGCACGTGGACGCAACTCATCCAGCCAGTCGATACCCTGCATAAAATCCTCCCGGGCTACATCCCAGGCCAA
>SLQI01000246.1 GCA_007131535.1 Balneolales bacterium
CCGGAGAAGATGAGCGGGACATTGCCCGGAAAGCTGCCGAACACCTGCAAACGAGGCATCACGAGATCATCTGCACCGAACAACAGGTGCTTGAAGATATCCCCTCTGCCGTTCAGAGTCTTGATGTGCCGGGAGGAGATGCCGTCAACACCTGGCTGATTGCCCGCCATACCAGAGAACAAGGGGTAAAAGTGGCGCTTTCCGGTTTGGGAGGAGATGAGTTATTCGGCGGTTATCCCTCATTTGAGTTTTACCGGAAGACCAGGCGGATGCGCTTTTTATTGAATCTTCCGCAAAGCCTACGCGCAATGGTGGCCGGGTTGATATTCAGAGGAGATGCGGTATCCCGGAGAAAACTGCGGGAGCTATTCGCGGGTCAGGTTACCCCCGCGCAGGTGACACGGACGCAGCGTACCGTTCTGCAGAGGGAGGTATTAAACGGTCTGGGTGTGGAAGCCAAAATACCATCGGTGCCGGAACGAATTCAAACATACCTGCATATCGGTTCCGGGCTGACGGTCAATGAGTTGTACAGTTATTGTATTCCGTTGCTGCTTCAGGATACCGATCAAACCTCGATGGCGCACGGGCTCGAAGTGCGGGTGCCGCTGCTGGATCACCGGCTGGTGAGCTGGGTGCTGCATAATCCGGACAGAGCGCAGGCTCTTGAACGGCCGCCTAAGAAGAAACTCATAGAAATGCTGCGCAACCGTGTACCCCGGGAGGTTTGGGATCGACCCAAGCAAGGTTTTGTGCTCCCGATGGATCGCTGGATGCGGCAACCCCTCAAGTCGTTCACAGAAGAAGGTCTGCATTCAAAGCGTTTGCGAACCGTTTGTAATCAGCATTATCTGGATGAGTACTATCGCGATTTTTGCCGGGAGGAAGAGTCGGTTACGTGGTCGCGGATATGGCTGCTTTCGGTATTGGGGCATTGGCTGGAGCAAAACCGGATCACATGCTGAAACTGCTGCACGTCATACCGAGTATCGCGCCCCAAAGCGGCGGACCAGCCGGAGCCGTCGTCAACTATGCCAACCTCAGCTCCGATTTTGCTGAAGTTACGATCCTGACTACCAACGAAGAGATCAAAGGGGTAACGGAATCACGGCTCAGATCAGAAATCGGATTGAATGATAGCGTAAACCTGAAGGTATGTGATTACTTCGGCCGTCACAGCGCCAAATTTTCCCGGCCGATGCTGCAATGGCTGAACCGCCATCTCCCCGGGTTTGATGTAGTTCATCTTCACGCGGCGTTTTCGGTAATGACCACCCTCACTGCCCGCAAATGCCGAAAATTCGGCGTGCCATACGTATTCCGGCCGCTGGGTACATTGACTTCTTATTCGCTTGCGGTCGGGCATGCTAAACTGAAACGCATTTACTGGTGGCTTCTGGAAGCGAATACGGTGAAATATGCAAGCCGGATTCATGTGACCTCACCTGCTGAAAGGGACGGCGTAAAGAAATTGCTGAGCGATGTTTCGGTTAGTACCATCCCGATATCCATTAATCAACCTTCTCCGCGGGTAACGGTCCGAAAGGAACCAGGTAAAAGTTCTTCTTCCCGGTCCGGGAATGATCCTACGCCAGGACTTTCTTCGGATTACATTAAATTCGGTTTTTTGTCGCGCATCCACCCGAAAAAAAATGTGGAGGGGTTATTTAGCGCATTTGCTGCATTGGAAATCCGAAACTGGCATCTTGAGATCGCAGGCAGTGGGAAGTCGGAGTATATCGAACAGCTACAAAATCTGACGAAGCAATTGGGGATACAGGATCGAGTCTCATGGACCGGCTTTGTCAGCGGAGAGGCTAAAACCCGTTTTTTTCAGTCGATTGATTTCTTTTTATTACCTTCCTTTGATGAAAACTTCGGCATCGCGGCCGGGGAAGCGCTCAGTCACGGAATCCCGTCCATTTTGAGTGATCAGGTGGATATCGGTTCCCGGGGTAGTTCGGAAACAGGGGTAATAACATGCCGTCCGGAACCGGATAGCATCAGGGAAGCGATTGAAACTGCCGTCTCATGGTCCCCGGAATTTCGCCGCGAAAGAGGTAAACGGGCACGGGCGATGATAGCCGGACATTTTAATCCCGAAACGATCAAGCAACAACTTCGTGAGCTCTATACCGACTTGTGATAACGTTACCGCTTTAATCCTCACCCGGAATGAGGAGCCCAACATCGGCCGTACGCTCGGTCAGCTGTCATGGATCGTGCGTATTGTTGTGGTCGATTCTTTCAGCTCCGACCGGACTGTTGAAATCGCTGAAAATTTTCCGAACACCGAAGTTGTTCAGCGGGAATTTGACAACCACACCAACCAATGGAATTTCGGGTTGATGGAGACCGGGATCGATACCGAGTGGGTACTCTCGCTCGATGCTGATTATTTTCTGCCGGAAGAGGTGGGGGGTGAAATCAGCCGGATACTTCAGGGCGGCAGCCATACCGATGGGTACCGGCTTCATTTTCACTATGCCATTGAGGGCAAGCCGATCCGCTCAGGCATTTATCCGCCGGTGATTGCATTATTCCGTAAAAGTAAGGGAAGGTATGAACAGGATGGGCACACCCAGAAACTGAAGCTGAACGGCAAAATTGAGGACTTGAAACACCGGGCACTGCATGACGACCGTAAGTCCATGAAGCGCTGGCTTCAATCCCAATACCATTATGCGCTTCTGGAAGCGGAGAAGTTAAGCAAGACGGAGCGTACGGATTTAACACAGCCGGATAAGTTACGGCTCAAAAGAAAATGGGCCCCGCTTTTGGTTTGGATCTATTGTATATTTTGGCGTTCCGGGTGGCGGGACGGTCCCGCCGGCTGGAAATATGCTTTTCAGCGAATGATAGCCGAAACTCTGCTGCAATATTGTTTGATTGAAAAGAAATCGGAGTAACACCAGTAGTTATGTATATCCTTGGCATTAATGCCTGGCACGGAGATGCTTCCGCGGCATTACTGAAAGACGGTGAGGTCATTCTGGCCATTGAGGAGGAGCGCATCAACCGGGAAAAACATTGTGCCGGTTTTCCTGCGCTGGCCATTCAGGCCTGTCTGGATCAGGCAGATATCACCATTTCAGAGGTGGATCATGTCGCTATCTCTACCGACCCCTCAGCCAATTTGAAAGAGAAAGTTTCCTACAGTCTAAAGCGGCTGACCCGTATCCACCGCATGTTGTGGGATCGGATGTCGAAAGTGTTTCGCAGCAAAGACCTCAGGCAGGTCATCGCCGAGCATCTTGAGGTTCCGGAATCGGATATCAACGCGGAAATACATCGGGTGGAACACCACGTATGCCACCTCGCCAGTGCCTGGTATCCTTCTTCTTTCAGGAAAGCGGCGCTGCTTTCGCTGGACGGCATGGGTGATTTTGTCTCCGCTAAGTGGGGTTATGCTGATGAAAAAGGTATACGGATCACCGGTCAGGTAGAATACCCGCATTCAATCGGATATTTCTACACCGCGCTTACGCAATACCTCGGTTTTCCGAAGTACGGCGATGAAGGCAAGGTGATGGGGCTGGCACCATACGGAAAACCGGTGTACATGGAGCCGATGCGGAAAGTGCTCAAATCAGCCCCGGGTGAGAAGATCGGTTTAGAGCTTGGCCTGGAATATTTCCGTCACGACTCCGAAGGCATCCAAATGCAGTGGGATGACGGTCCGCCGCAAGTAGGAAAACTCTACAGCGATGAATTGGAACAGCTGCTGGGATTTCCTCCAAGAAAACCGGATCAGCCGCTGGAGCAGGCGCACAAAGACATTGCCGCCTCTCTGCAACTGCGTGTTGAGGAAGTGGTATTAGAAATGCTAAACCGGCTCGCCGAACAGACCGGCTGTCAACAACTGTGTATGGCCGGCGGGGTTACTCTCAACTCGGTGTTGAATGGCAAAATCCGCAAAAACACGCCGTTCCGTGAATTGTACATCCATCCTAATGCGGGAGATGGCGGGACTTCGCTGGGAGCAGCATTGCAGGTTCAGCAGGAGTTAACCGGTGATGGAGTCGGCACGGTCAGTTTGCCGCACGCTTATCTGGGAGATAGTTTTAGCGGAGCTGAGATCAGTGAGGCGCTTTCGGAAAAAGGCATCGGCACGGAACCGCTGGATGAGGCAGAACTCATTGATAAAGCCGCGCATGCTGTAGCGGAGGGTAAAGTAGTTGGATGGTATCAGGGAGCTATGGAATGGGGGCCGAGGGCGCTGGGATCCCGATCTATAATCGCCGACCCACGGCGGGAGGATATGAAAGACATCCTCAATGCCCGAATAAAAAAGCGGGAGAAATTTCGACCCTTTGCGCCGTCCGTCCTGGCCGAATATACCGGCGAATATTTTGAGGATGACTACCCTGCGCCCAATATGCTGATGGTCTATCCGGTACGTGACGAAAAGCGGGAGGAGGTGCCGGCTATTACGCATGTGGACGGAACCGGCCGGCTGCAGACGGTCCATCGGGCGTATCATCCCCGGTATTATGATCTGATTGACCGTTTTCGGGAGTTGACCGGCGTGCCGCTTGTACTCAATACCAGCTTCAATGAAAACGAGCCGATCGTGCATACGCCACAGCAGGCTTTGGATTGCTTCCTGCGCACCCGCATGGACGTATTGGTATTGGGAGATTTTTTCCTGGAGAAAGAAACAGTCGCTGAAACCGAGTTAGCCGAGACCGGACAAATCAGGATTTCATAAATCATTCCGATCTCTATATGATTATTGCGGTTAAAAATACGGCAATGTTCCTGGAGCGGACTCATAAGTCTACAAGTTAATCATGCGGATACTTGCCCTTGCAGACCGGTGGAGCCGTGGCGGTGTGCCTGTGGTGATTCGCAATCACCAGAAAATGGTGACGGAGGCCGGCGGGGATTACAGGCTGTTCTGCTACTATGAGCCGGATACCGACGCGCCGGAGTTGCCGGAGTGGGCGGCACATGGCTCAGCCCGGTTCCGGGGCGATCCAACGGCAATATGGCAATTATTCAGACTGCTCAAAACATACAATCCGGATGTAATTCATGACCATTTCGGCGGCTTCTGGGCAGCTTGTTATCTTTACCGGAAAAAATGGGCGCGGCGGTCGATGCTGCATTATCACAATGAATACCTGCCGGTAGCAGATACGCCGGATCAAAACCGGTCCTTGCGCGACCGGATTTTTTTCAGAAATCTGCTGCCACGGTTTGCTAAAGTACTGACCGTGAGTGAACACAACCGCAACAGGTTAATCCAATACGCCGGGCTGGCCCCGGATAAAATTCTGAGGTTGCCGAATTCAATAGATCCGGAGGCTTTTCGCAAACCGGCAAACTCGCTCCAATCGGTACGTGCCGAATTTTCCATTCCCGATAAAGCGATCGTC
>SLQI01000122.1 GCA_007131535.1 Balneolales bacterium
ATAACTAAGCAAATCGTTTGCTTTATTATCTGAATTTCAAATGAACTAAGTTAAGCCCGAAATTCAAAAATTTTAAATACTTTAACATCAAAAAACGGCGGCTTTATCAATTTATGTTACCCCATTTTGGTGATTTTTATTTTTTCCTGCCATTTTATTGGGGAATTGCATCTAAAAAAAATTCAAATTTCCCCTATCTAAAAAACGGCACTTACAGTCAGCCGGGCACTGTGGACAAAAGGGCGGTCAGTTATCGTTCGCCCATCATAGCTGAAACTTGCGCGCAGCAACTCAGAAACTCTATAGTTAGCCTGTAATGCCCACCGCCATGTGTTGCCGGCTCCGGCTCCGTCAGTTAGTTCAAAATTTCCGAGGCTGCTTGGTGTGCCGGTAATATCATTGCTGCGCCATTGCAGCCTGATATTACCCTGAAGACGCTCCGTTACATAAAATCTGGACGTATTTTCTATGCGCCACCCTGTCAATTCTGTATTTTCAGCTGCACGATCCACCCGATCTATGTATGCCAGGGAGAGTGACGTTTGAATATTCCTTCCAAAATTAATCTCACTTCCCGGTTTGATCTCATAACCACTTATATCAAAGTTTCTGCTGGGTAGATTTTCACTTGTGTTGCGATTGGCTAAATACGCGACTTCACCGGTTAATAATAATCTCCGGCGTAACCGGTAACGCACTTCCCCCCTTTGATTTTGCCGAAAACGCTGCTCCAGTCCCTGAGCCTGCCGGTTCAACCCCCTTGTTTGATCTATTGTAAGCCGAAGATCCCAGTCGGTGGAATTTCTGAAAAATTCGGCATCCTGCTGCCAGTATAACCTGCCATTAATCGTCAGCGAGTCATCCTGAAATTCATTGATATTCAATAAATAAATATCTGCAATTTCTTCGGTCCGGTTTTCTTCCCTGATTTCAACGGTAGAGTGCAAACGCATACCTTGCAGAAGTGTCTGTAAATCATTTTCCGGGGAGGTGATTATAACGGAAGGATCCATAGTGTTTCTTAGCGTCGTTCGTAATCGTACTACCGGAAACAACTCATCCGACGGGACGAATTGGCGTATGTAGGTGCCTTCATTCGGAGATTGTTGCGGAAAAAACTCATCAATATGTTTAACTCCGTCATCCCGGGTATCCTCCCATACATACTCACCCATTTCCGGCCCCACTTCGATAAATGTTTCTTCCATAATCGGCCGGCGCTCTGTATTCGCCTCATATTGAAAGCGAGTATCGAATAATCGGTTAGGAGAACGATAATTCGTCACCGAATGTAGCAGAATGCCCCGGCTGTCTTCTCTTTGTTCCTCTATCCTGAATACCTCTTCAAACGTACGGCTTCTGAATGAAAACCTGTTTTCGGTACGAAACCGATCATGCGGAGTCCAGTTAACGGAATATTGTTGGGTTATGCCGTAGGCCTCATTTTCAAAGTTATCAGAAAGCACCCGCTGGTCCCTGCGGTATGATAATCCGGCCGTCATGGTAATGGTTTCCAGGGAGTACCGAAGTTCCGGTTTCACATCATAAAACCGGAACGAATTATGGGTGAGCGTATCTTCGGCTACATAACGCTGCCGCCGATCCTCCGCTTCTATGCCAATTGCCGGAGTAAGCGTACCGGCACCGATCCGGTAATCATAGCCGAGCTCACCTCTTTGTCGGTACCATACCCCTTGTTCATCCAGCGGATGGTCTTCACTTTCGACTCGTTCGCCCCGGAGCGAGAGAAACGGGAGGCCTTCTTCAGCCGAATAAACATTTACTTCTTGCCGGTTACCGGTTACATCGTCCCTATTGATTATACCTGCCATTAAATCGATTTCGGAGTTTTCTGTCAGCCTCCAATCCAATACCCCTTCCGTAGTTCGCTCCTTAACATCCTGTCTTTGCCGGCCGATATTCCATCTTCGTTCAAACTCGACTTCCCGCCCCCGATCAAAGAAGGAAAAGTTCCGGCCGATATATCGGTGTCGTATACCGGCTGTTATGTCTCCGATGGGTATGGTTATATCATTCAATCCCATACCGATTAAGTAAGAGTTATCGAAGTTATCCGCATCATCTAACGGAGAAAGTCGGTTAAGGTCTGTTTCCGACCCGGCCCACTCCCCAAAAAATTCAAGTGAATTATTAGGGCGAAAAGAGCTTCTTAAAGCAATCATGCTCTGCTCACGCGGCGGATTTAAGCGGCGAAACGGCTCATAACTACCCTGACCGGGACCAACCCACTCATAAACGATTCCATTGACGGATCGCCCGGCCCGGCGGTAACTGCCTTCTCCTTCCTCTACCCGGCTGAAACGCACCCGGTAAATCCCATCCGGATCGCCCGGCCTGTTTTCGTAAATTTCGTAAGTCTCCCCGTTGATCACGGTATCTTTCCTGGTATAGAGAACAAAATCGGTGTCTTCACTGAAACCGACTGAGTCAGCTCCATGTACGATAGCACCGTCCGGATCGTCGCCGGTTTCCCTGAGTAAATTCAGATCTTCTTCAGATAGCTGAAGCTGAGTGCTTAGATTGATGTTATCCGCCTCGCGAATAAAGGAAGCCCCTATTTGCAGTCTCCCGTCCAGTAATTCAGCATTGCCGGCTTCCGCTCCCAGCAGTGTGCGGGTGTACTCCTCGGTTCGGTACTGGAACTCCACGGTAATTCGTGAAGCGTCTGTTATGATCTGATTACTGGTAAAGTTGATCTCTCCCAATCCGTAGTCAATGATGTAGTCATTCTCTTCTCCGCGCTCCACGCGCTGCCCATCCACATATACCCTTTCTGATCCTGCCAGGACAATAATGAAACGCTCCCCCTGATTTCCCGACAGACGATAGGGGCCCTGTATTCCATCCTCACCGTCAAATTGCTGGGATCGGAACTGACCGCGTACTACAGCGGCGGCGGCGTCATAATCACCATACATGCCGAATGTTGTGGACATATCAACACCTTGCAGCCTCCGGTTGATGACAGCAAAGTCGCTTTCTTCGAAATTAACATCAACATCGCCCAATTGAAGTGATTGCGGACCTGCATTGAGCTGAATGAGCACCTGATCAAACTCCTGAATTCTCTGGGTTGTGCCTTCCGGTTGGATGGGGGTGTTCTGATCAGTCAGGCTTGCCTGTACATTAACATCTTCGGTAATGTCACCACTGAGCTCAAATCTCAACCCGCTTTCAAGGGAAAAATCCCGGGCTGAGCCAACTGTAATTCCTCTTGAAAGGCTTCCTGAACGCTGTAGTTGTGTATCCCCGAATAAATCTGCTTCCGTAACAGGATCTCTTGCCACCAGCACCTCGTCGTCTTCTTCCGGGTCCTCCGGGCGGACCAACTCCCGTCGAAAGTATCGGGGCTGAAGACCCAGCGGAAAATACCGGTAGGAAAAATGAACTTCGGTAATATCCGTATCCCATCTGTCAGGATTACGAAGCCGCCAGGTTCCCTCCCGGTAGTTGAGGTACCACTCTTCCGGACGTAACACCGAGTCGTTAAAAGTGACGGTTACACTACTTTCTTCAATCCATTGGTGCAGCAGGTAGGTACTATCCGGCTCAGATATGACAACGGTAGTATCAACCGGCACGCTGTATTGTTGGGCCAGCCCCTGGCTGCTGAATAATAGCAGTAATAAACCCGCTGAATAAACGGCTTTCTGAATCAAAAAAAGATTGCTTAACTAAATATGCGGTTGGATAAGTTGTACCGCTACGGCAATAATTAACGGGTTTTATCTCTATTCCTGTGGAACGGCCTTAATATAGAAATTAAAGTGTATTGAAACACTTTGAGAATTCATCAAAATAATCTTTACCGGCCAAACTCCCGTCTTTGTCCTTTATTCACCCCGATACCGTTATAAGTCCCTCAGCTTATCTTCAACCGTCTGCAGATGCTCCGGGTCCTGAGGTCTGACAGGTTCTAAATCCCTGGCTTTTTGCAGCACCCTGCGGGCTTCATCGGTTTGATCGTCAGTAATCAGCGCCCTTGCCAATCCTAAATGGTAGTAAATGTGGTCCGGACTGTATTTAATAGAGTTTTTAAGTGCATCAATAGCCTTCTCATTACTTGCTTCAAACGGAAATCCACCAAAAAGTGCATTCGCTGCAAAACGTTCCGTTCGCGTGAGGTTGGCCACCCGATACAAAAGCATCCCGTTAATATACCAGGCCCCACCGTGTTCAGGGTCTAATTCAAGCGTTGTATCCGCATGGGATTTAATTTCCCTGCTTAGCCTTACTCCTTCCCTGGCTCCGGCCATTTCGGCCCGCCTTCCAAGGGCAACGGCTTTAGCATAATGTGCATCGGCATAATCATTGTTTATCTCAAGTGCTCTGTCCGCAAGGGCGTCGGCTTTCTCAAAGAGCTCCTCAAATTCATCATCAGCGGCCTCGAAATTTGCGATATTACTGTAAGCGACGGATTTAATCCAAAGCGCATCTATGTTATTCTCATCATTTTCAAGTATGTCTGTAGACACTTCCACAGCTCTTTGGTAGTCTGTTCGCAAATATTCCCGTGCTTCGCTAACCGGATCTTCATCCTGGATCATGAACAGCACGGCAATTATTCCAATTAAGACCTGCATGAGATAAATTCATTTATAAAGTGAAATGTGGTATTTGGAAGTAAAATAATTAAATCCGGAGAACTGTCAACCTTCGGGCTTTAGTACTTCACTATTGTTGAGGTTTGCCATAATGCGATATCATTAACCGCGGATTTTTTTACCGCGGATTGGTACCGGATATGCACGGATTATTTTATTCTGATCATGGGTGAATGAAAATCTCGTAAACCTCAGTTCGATATATATTTGCTTGTACCGCCTTCCGACTAATGATTTGCAATTATCCGATAATGCTATGTGATACAGTTATTATGGGATGTACTATTTTTATAGGGTAGCTAATGAATATCCATTACCGTCGGCTTCAGTGCGTGTTGCACAACTCTTCCAAGAAACTAAAATATAATTTTGGCGTTTTTTTTCGCGCGGCGAAGCCACGCCATTTCCCTCCAACAGTCATGTCATTCTTCCACGGCTCCACGGGAATCCTCCCAAAGGGATTCCCGTGGAGCTTTGGGAGAATGCCTGTGACACGACCGTATGTGAGTCGACACAGTGAATAATATAAAAGATGTTAGCCGAACCATAGCGGATGAATCTGCCACCATTAAGCCATTGCATGTGCCGGTAGAATTGTTTTTTAATTTCCTTTGAAAGAAATTTTTGGCAGGGGGAGTTGCTCGTTTTGACAGATTTCTCCGTTACGGCTCGGCACAAACCGAGCTTAAGCATATTTTAAGCCTCGCCTCCA
>SLQI01000516.1 GCA_007131535.1 Balneolales bacterium
ATAAGCACAGACCCCCACATAACTTACATAGCAAGAGCCCGGCCCAATTTAACGATACTAATAGAATTTGCAACCCAACTTCAGCTTACAGTGACCAGTAACCAGTTATCAGTTGTTGGTCTAACTGGTTACTGATAACTGTTCACTGATTTACTTTTTCGCATCGAGGACATCCATGAGCATGATGCCGACCTCACCGTAGGGCACCCGGTTGCCGGATTCATACGTGTTGACGCGGTGTACCAGGATTAAATCATGTTCCGGTACCACGGCAAGGGTGTGTCCGCCGGCACCGCGGGCGGTATAAGTACCTTCGGGAATGCCATCCACTGTATTAAAATGCTGTCCTTCAACAGAGACCCACCACATATACCCATAGCCTCCGCTCGATTGCATGCGTTCATTATCCGGATCAGTATGGAAGCTGGAATAGGGGGTGACACTCTCTTCAACCCAACCTTCCGGAAGAACCTGTTCATCTTCCCAGCGGCCTTCGTTAAGGTAAAGCAGGCCGAAGCGTGCAAGATCCCGGGTTGTCATTTCAAAAGGATAAGCGGCATGGCGGGAGTCATCGCCGGTAACATAGCGGCCGTCATCAGCGGTAAAATCCTGCATCCCGATGGGGCGGGCGATACGCTCTTCAAAAGACTCATGAATTTTTTCTCCGGTCTCCTGCTCGAAGATGGTTCCGAGGGCATTAAAATCCCAATTGTTGTAATAGTAATTTTCGCCGGGACCGTAAGAATGTCGTTCCGGGCGGGCTTCGGCCATTGCAGTCGTTTCGAACAGCGCCGGGTGGTACACTCCGGAGCGTGCCTGTAACAACTGCCGGACAGTTGCCTGTCGCTCTTCATCGGTGAGCCCTTCACGATCGTCAATATCCAGGTCAGCCAGAGTCGCGTCCAGGTCGATATTGCCAATATCTACATGGATACCATACAAGCCGGTCAGCAGACTTTTTCGGATCGAGTGCATACGGAAGTTTTTATCTAAATCACCCCAGTAATCCACAACCTTACCGTTTTGGATGATCATCATCACCTCGGTATCAAGTCCTTCGGAATATTCCCTGACCTGGTTGAGTTTTTCGGAATCAAAACCGGCATCTTCCGGGCTGTCATAGTGCTCCCAGTTTTCACCGGGGAAATGCATTTGAGGTGCTTCCTCACAAGCAGAAACCAACACCATCGTAGCGAATAAAACAGCTGTAATGGAGCTGAGTTTACGTATAGCTCTGTCCATAATGATCTTATTTTGGATTAGGGTTATTGAAATGAAATCATCCTATAAAAAAAATCGGGTTACTCCAGTAAATGTGCGAGTTCAATGGTATGGATGCCTGACCGGTCTGCAACTTTCATCGACCCGTTGGAACTTCGCAATTCGGCCCCGCCGACTTGTCCGTCCCGATTTAGCGCATAAAACCGCACGTTGAAATTCGGCTCTCCTTTTTCGTTCACGAGCCGGGGTATTTTGGTATTTTCAGCGATACGTTCACACGCTTTCAGGCACGCTTCTTCCGGACTGTCACCCATTCGCATACGTTCGACGATCAAGAAGCTGGAAAGGTTCTGCAAGTTGGCTTCACCACGTCCGGTTGACCCGGCAGCCCCTACTTTGGTATCAGCAAAGAGACCGGCTCCGGTGATAGGGGAGTCGCCTACACGACCCGGCATTTTGTAGAATAAGCCACTTGTGGTAGTCACGGCGCAAATTCCTCCGTTGGCGTCAAGACCGGAGCAATGAATGGTGCCGTGATGAGATTCAAACTCCTCCCATAGCGATCCGGTTTGATTATCGTCCGGATTTTCCGGGGGGAAGTAGTTGTCATCATCCGAAAGAGTTTCCTTCCATTCCAGCCATCGTTCGCGGGCACGGTCGGTAAGCAGGTTTTCCTCTTTAAAGCCGTGCATTCGGGCAAAACGAAGTGCTCCTTCCCCAACGAGCAGTGAGTGATCGGTGCGCTCCATCACCAGGCGGGCAACCCTGGAAGGATGCATGATATTTTCGAGTGCCCCGACGGAACCCGATTCATGGGTGCGGCCATCCATTACTGCGGCATCTAACTGGACTACCCCTTTTTCATTGGGGACACCGCCGTAGCCGACCGTCATATCGTCAGGATCTTCTTCCTGAATATTGACGCCACTGATGATTCCGTCGAGTACATCCCCGCCGTTTTGCATGATTTCGACAGCTTTCTTTACGGCCGGCTCTCCGTTAAAACCACTTGCAATGGCCAGCGGCGGTTCAAAACTACGATCACTTGATGTTTTGGAAAAAGACTTGCTGACCCAAGCCGGAGTCAGCGCAGCTCCACCCGCCGCTGCGGTTAGGCGCTTAAGAAATTCTCGACGTGAGTTCGATGGGTTTTCTGATCGACTCATATCCAACCTCCTTTATTATTGCTTCTCTAACAATGGCAACCGGTTATGTAAACTACAGTCCTTTTGCAGCTTTACAAATGCCAAATTACAATTACAGCATCCTAGAATTTACTGATGCCATAGTACAAAGGAATGTTATGAGGTGCAAGTTAGGTGTTGCCGGTTTGTCCGACCTCATCGCCCCGGACTGTCCGGCCCAAAAAACCGGCAGAAAAAGTTTGAGGTAGCCGCAGGCCGGGCTGACCGGTTCGGGAAAGTGGCACTAAGGGCAGTCGGCTGTTACATATCGGGTAGCCAAGGGTACAGAATGTACCTGCCCGGTTTCGTGCCACAGGCATCCGCCAGCCGGCGGAGAACCTGGCCGGTGGTTATGATTGAAAAATACATTTCGGGTTGACTTGCTTCAAAAACACTCTTATGTTTTGCGGTCAAGTTTAGCAAATAGTTTACTTAAACAACTCAATGACCACTACACCCACACAATACCGCACCAACATTTGTATGTGCTGCTGTAAGAAGCCTTATCCGGTAGGTAGTGGTCGAGTTATGTGTTAGAATATTTCATATCTGATCTATTTTGATTAAAAGCCCGCTGCCTTTCCGGTAGCGGGCTTTTTTTGTTTTAACCCATCTCATCTAATCAACCATAAACCTGAATCAATACAATGACTCGACATATAATATCAACATTGACATTACTGCTCGCCTTTGCCTGGCAGGGGAGTGCTTCTGATGCTCTGGTAACCACAGACTGGGTAGCTGACAACCTTGATAATCCCGATGTACGTATCGTTGAAGTTAGCGTGGAGCCCGGCAAGTTTAACCGCGGTCATATACCGAATGCGGTAAATCTTGAGTGGCACACCGATCTCGTGGATCCGATAAACCGGGATCTGGTTTCAAAGGAAGATTTTGAAGCACTGCTCTCAGAAAACGGCATCTCAGAAGAAACCACTGTAGTTCTCTACGGCGATCACAACAACTGGTTTGCTGCCTGGGGTGCCTGGGTGTTTACTATTTACGGGCACGAGGATATCAGGCTCCTGGATGGCGGACGCGATAAATGGGAAAATGAGAACCGTCAGCTCAGCAGCAGACCTGCTAATCATCCGCAAACCGAGTATACGGTTACCAATGTAAATGAGGATCTTCGGGCATATTTGCCGGATGTGAAGGAAATAGCGGAAGGGAACAGTCCGGGTGCTTTGGTTGATATCCGATCAACCGAAGAATATCAGGGTAAAGTTATTGCTCCGGAAGGTATTCAGGAACTTTCGGTACGAGCCGGACATGTTCCGGGAGCAGTGAATGTACCTTGGGGTACGATCGTAGACGAGGATGGCACCTTTCTGCCTGAAGATGAACTCAAAGAAGTTTATGCGGAAAAAGGCATCGACGGAAGTGAGACGGTAATTACCTACTGCCGTATTGGTGAGCGATCCAGCCACACTTGGTTTGCTCTGCATTATATCCTCGGCTATGATACCCAAAACTACGACGGCTCCTGGACTGAATACGGCAATGCCGTGGGCGTACCGATTGAAAACCCGGCCGGAACAGTCTGGACCGGTAAATAAGTTGCCGCTTAAATTTTTAAACCAGTATAAGCAGAATTCATAGCAAGGTTTGTCTGTGGATTCTGCTTTTATATCAGGTCAAAATATTTGTTGGTGTTGCGACCGGATATCACAATTCATATTAAATCACCGGATGAAAATACAGACTGATAAGCTTTCGCTAACCAGATACTTAAGTGCTCTGCTGGTGAGCATCATAATTCACTTTGGCTATAATTACATCGAAGGTTCTGATAACTTCGACAGTAATGCTGTCTTTATGCTGATCATGGGAGTTGCCTTTGGCGTAATTTTGCAAAGATCCCGCTTTTGCTTTTTCTGTATTCTTCGGGATCTGATTGAGTATAAAAACGGTAAGCCATTAGCCGGCTTAATTACAGCGTTAATTATCGGAGGTATGGGATATCTGGTATTTTTCGGTGCCTGGGTTACCGATCCCTCAGCCGGTCATCTGCCGCAGGATGCACATGTCGCTCCGGTAAGCTGGCATTTGCTCGCAGGCGGATTACTCTTCGGGTGGGGGATGGCCCTTTCCGGATCGTGCATCAGTGCCCATTTTTACCGTATCGGAGAAGGATCTGTCGTAGCTCCGTTTGCCTTGGCCGGAACCGTGGTTGGTTTTATTCCGGGATATCTCGTCTGGAATACATTGTACACTTCAACCATATCGAGTGCTTCAATTCCGTGGCTGCCTGACTCAGTCGGGTATGGAGGGGCGTTCATTATTCAAACCTTTGTGCTATTAGCTATTCTTTTATGGCTGTTGATTAAATTTCCATCATCAGAACAAACGGACAATCGGTCTTCGGAACCATATACCCTGCGCCACATTGCAGAGAATGTTTTCATTCAGCGTTGGCCGACTTGGATCGGTGGAGTTGGTGTCGGTTTAATTGCTATTTTTGCGTATTTCAGAGTGGAGCCGCTGGGGGTTACGGCGGAGTTAGGGCGTATTTCCAGAGATGCCGGAAATTCGTTTGATGTCATTCCCACCCGCCTTGAAGGTCTTGACGGACTCGCCGGATGTACGGTACAATCGGCGCCAGCTATTCTTTCAACCAACGGAGTTTTCATAGCAGCACTCGTTGCCGGCGCACTGTTCTCGGCATTGATAGCCGGACAGTTTAAGCCCCGGTTGGTACGATTTGCCAAAATCGGCAAAGGTTTCGGGGGAGGCATACTGCTGGGCTTTGGTGCCATGATTTCACTGGGCTGCACCATTGGTACTACACTCTCCGGTATCATGGCTTTTGCGGTATCCGGATGGGTTTTTACCCTTGCCATGGTGGCAGGCGTATGGAGCGGCATTAAAATGAACTGGCACCGGTGAAAAGCAGATTTGTATTAGCCGCGGATTGATG
>SLQI01000054.1 GCA_007131535.1 Balneolales bacterium
ATATCCAATAGAATAACCCGATTTGTACAAAGCTAACTTACAGAATCCGACAAAAAAAGGCGGGTCACTGTGCAAGCAATAACCCGCCTTCTAAAATGTGAAATTAATTTACTCAGGTCGTTTCTGCTTCGCCGCAGAATTCATCAAAAATCATGATCAGATCCTCGGCTACCTGCTGAGCGGTGCGCCCTTCTATTCGATGCCGGGGGATCATCGCTTTAACTTCGCCGTCTTTGAAGAATGCGAATGACGGTGAGGAAGGCGGAAATTCACTGAAATATTCCCGCGCCCGTGCTGTAGCTTCTTTATCCTGACCGGCAAACACCGTATACAGCTGGTCGGGTTTTTTGCTGTGCTCGAGTGCTATTTTCGCTCCGGGTCTGGCATTTCCGGCAGCACAACCACACACTGAGTTTATGACCAATAACATGGTACCTTTTTGATTCTTTAACACCTCATCTACTTGCTCGGGTGTTGTTAACTCGGCCACTCCGAGATCGGTGAGCTCGGTTCTCATCCAGGAAGTATCCGGGCCAATGCCATAACCAAATTGCATAATTTCCTGTGGTTTGTTAATGAAATAAAATTTTCGTGTTACGTTGCTACCATATCACGTATTTTGATGGAACATTAACGGTTTTTTACGTGATATCATTTCCATGTACGTTAAAGTCCAATGAAAATTTTTATGATTCCAAATTATCAGTGTCCATGAAACAATTAAGCCTTTTGGCCGGGATACTTTTGATCATCACCGCTTGCTCAACCACTACGGTGCTGGAAACTCCGGGTGTCGGTGATTTTGATATGGATTCCGATGATCCCTTAACCGAAGTAGCCTCCTCAGCCGGATTTCAAACACTGGAAGAAGAAAACTACTATTTATATTCCGGGGTGGATGAGGAGCACTTATACGTAATTGCGGAAATCAGAAGCCGCGCATTTCAGCAGCGTATTGAAGATTATGGGCTTCGACTTTCTGTTGAATCTTCAAGCAGTTGGCTGGGGCTTACCTATCCGATGGGGATGCTTGAAGCATTGGTCGATTTTCAGGACGCCGCCGTCTCTTACCTGCTTGATCCCGCCTGGCAGCAAATGCCCCAAAACGAATCTATTGTAGAGCAAGCGGAAGAGGATATAGAACATCTTGCATTGCTTTCACAAAACCCTGACGAATCCCCTGCCCGCATTACCCTCACTGAATTACGTGCTCAGAATCTTGAAGTCCGCTATCAATATGAAGGGGGCTTTTACACCATAGCCTACCGGATACCACTTGAGAGCGGAAGAAGCCAGCAGTTTTCACCGGACGCGCATGCCGGGGAAGCGCTCTCGGTTGAACTTACCGTAGCGCCACCGTCTGCAGAGGATATCACAGGCGAAGAGCTTTCCGGTGCTGCCGCATCGGATTTCGGAGGCAATATGGCCGGTGGAAGGCGTCAGCAAGAGCCTCAACAGGATCAACAGGAAGAAACACTTGCCGACCGGGTAGACCGGATTTTGGGACGAAGTTATTCCAACAACTTTATCATCCAACTCCCCGAATAAAAAAGGTGATGAACGGATGTCCATCACCTTTAAAACCTGAGATATAGCTTAAATCAGCTTAGCATACTACTTTGCTGATTTAAAATTTTCCTCGACCTGCTCCCAGTTCACCACATTCCAGAATGCGGAGACATAATCAGGCCGCCGGTTCTGATATTTGAGGTAGTAGGCATGTTCCCAAACATCCAATCCAAGAACCGGAGTGTTGCCGTCCATCAACGGTGAATCCTGATTCAGGGTTGATGTAACCACAAGATTACCGTTTTTGTTGACGACCAGCCATGCCCAGCCGGAGCCAAATCTGCCGAGGGCAGCATTGGTAAATTCTTCCTTAAACTTGTCAAAAGAATCGAATGTGTTGGAAATCTCCTGACCGATATCACCGGAAGGCTCGCCACCGCCATTCGGGCTGAGCAGCTTCCAGAACATGGAGTGGTTGGCATGGCCTCCGCCGTTGTTAATTACCGCTTGACGCTTATCGGAAGGCACTTCATCAATTTTGCGAAGCAGCTCCTCCACCGGTAATTGTGCCAGTTCATGCCCCTCAATAGCTGCATTTAGTTTGGTCACATAGGTATTGTGGTGTTTGGTGTGATGAATCTCCATCGTACGAGCATCAATATGCGGTTCCAACGCATCGTATGCATAAGGTAAATCAGGTAGTGTATAAGCCATGATTATTTTTCCTTACCTGTTATGGTTTAAGTGTTAATGATTATAATATCCGAGTTTAGCTAAGCTGTTTAGTTACTCAACTGTCGCTCCTGGTGAGTTCTACGTTACAGCCAACACGATTAGTCTGTATAAAGCACGGCTCCAATAATTTAACTATCGCCGGCGCTTTTAATACAGACTTGGTAGAATCTTAGGCAGCTCCACCAGAACTCAGTTCGCAAGTTATTTTGGATACGCCAAAAGTAAAATTCGAAGTGCCAGGCTTACCCGTTAAGATAATTAGTGCATATTGCCATAGTATCCCTAAGGTGTAACCCCTGACTTTAGTGCAACATGCTGTTTCAAAAAATCATTTCTGAAATCCATAAATAACGGGCAGCATGAATCCGATGTAATTTATCTGGTAATATGTTCTTCATAATCTGAATCAAATATAATCCGGTCAAATCCATTAAAAATCTATCGGGCTCTTAAAATAATTCTACAATTTCTGCTATCTTCTCCCCACCTAAGTAAAACGACCGATTCTACAATCGAACTTCATGATTCGAAATCCGCATCGGCGTAGTCATGTACAAAATCTGCGATAAACCAATCTGCAACGAGAGTCGTTTTTGTTATTAGGTATTAGGTCTACAATTTCAGAAAAAGGTATTTCATGAGTATTAAATACGACATTATTATCATCGGAAGTGGTCCGGCTGGTTTTTCATGTGCCATGCAATCTGCCAAGTTCAATAAAAGCGTGCTCATGGTTGAAGCCGACCCGGATAACCTCGGCGGAACCTGGATCAATACCGGGACGGTCCCCAGTAAAGCTCTTCGGGAAACTGCCCGAAACATCTACACATATACCTCACAGTTTGGCAAGTACGAGAACAAAAAGCCTTATGAGCGCTTTAAAATGCGGGATCTGCTCAAGTATAAAGATCGTGTACTTGAGAATGAAAACAGCTCCATCAAAAAAGACCTGATCAAAAATAACGTCCATACTGCCCGAGGATATGGCAAAATTATTGAACCGAACTTAGTTGAAATTACCGACCTTCTCGGAGAGACCCGAAAGGTAAAAGCGGATTTTATTCTCATTGCCACCGGAAGCAGACCCACGAAACCCAAAAGCTTTAATATTGATCATAAGGTAGTTTTTGATGCCAACTCTATCTTAAATCTTGATCATATCCCCAGGAGATTGGTTATTGTCGGAGGTAGTATTCAAGCCCTGGAATTCGCCACCATTTTCGCTGCTTTGGGCACGAATGTAACTGTGCTCAACGAAGAAGGAGAATACCTCCCGTTTCTCGACCCGGAAATCCGCGAAGAATTCGACCGCATTATTTATCAAATGCGAATTTCAATTAACAACAATGTCGAAATTCAGGGAGTCAACAATAATAAACTGCGCAATTGCACCGAAGTTCGTTATACGAAATCAAGTGATAACGGAGAGCTGAAAGTCATCGAAACTGAAGTCGTGCTTCATTTTGGCAAGCGTACTCCCAACACTGAAGGCATCGGGCTCGAAAATGCCGGTATTGAACTTGATGATCATAGTTTTATCAAAGTTAATGAGCGTTATCAGACAACTTGTGATTCCATTTATGCTTGCGGGGATGTTATCGGATTTCCGGCACTGGCTTCCGCTTCATTCACTCAGGGAAGACTTGCTTCGTGTGACATGTTCGATATCCCTTCCAAAGATACATCTCCCAACATTCCCTTTGGTATCTACACCATCCCGGAAATAGCAGCTATTGGCCTGACCGAAGAGGAGGCCATGAACGCAGGCTATAAAGTCACTGTGGGCCGCACAAAATACGACCGGCTTACTAAAGCTGATATTTCCAAGAGCCGTGACGGCCTGCTCAAACTTGTATTTGAAAGTGATACGTTCCGCCTGCTCGGCATTCACATTATCGGTGATAATGCCACCGAAATGATCCATTTGGGACAAGCTGTCCTCTATTACGGCGGCGATATTCGTTATTTCATAGGCAATGTCATCAATTACCCGACTTACACTGAAGCCTATCGTATTGCCGCGTTCAACGGGGTGAACAAAGTGTATAAAAGCGGTGTAGGGTACGACCGTATTCTGGAGTAAGCTGTTTTCTATCGTGAATCGCCACAGGCAGGTTACCCGAACCAACCGGTAAACCGGTACATCGGGGGATTCAGATAAACAGCAAGCCAGCCTGCTTGCAGCCATCTATCCCCCGTTACCATATATGCTATAGCTTACTTATCATCATCGGCTAAGACACCGGGCCGCAGTTGAATGTGAAGCTCTTTTAACTGTTCTTCATCAACTACACTCGGGCAGCTATCCATCAGACTCTGAGCCCGCTGGTTTTTCGGAAACGCGATGACATCCCTCAGACTCTGAGCGCCGGCCAGCAGCATCACCAGACGATCCAGCCCGAGTGCTATACCACCATGTGGCGGGGCTCCATATTGAAATGCTTCCAGTAAAAAGCCGAACTTTTCGCGCGCTTCCTCTTCATCGATGCCGAGAGCATTAAACATCTGCTGCTGGACATTCGGATTGTGAATACGGATGGAACCTCCGCCGATTTCACTGCCGTTCATCACCAGGTCGTACGCTCTGGCTCTGGCTTTTTCCGGCTGGGATTCCAAAAGATCCATATCATTCGGATGGGGAGAAGTAAACGGGTGGTGCATAGCGTAGTAGCGGCCGTCATCCGGGTCGTATTCCAACAGCGGGAAATCGGTTACCCAAAGCAGATGATTTTGAGAGGTGTCAATCAAGTCGTACTCCCGGGCCATCATCAGGCGTAAATCACCAAGCTGCTGATAAACAGACGGTTTAGCTCCGGCAAATATCAGGATCAGATCACCTTTTTCCGCTCCGGCCTGTTCAACCATCTGCTGTGTCGTCTCTTCAGCTACGAACTTGCCGACGCTGGAATACAGCTCATCTTCATTGTTTTTGATATAAATGAGTCCACCGGCACCGATTTCATCCTGCGCCCGTTTGGTAAGTTTGTCCATCACCCCGCGGCCTAATTTCCCAAGCCCGGGAACTACAAATCCAACTACCGCCCCGCCATCGGCTACTGTTTTTGAAAAAATGCGGAACTCGGACTCTTTTACAATATCAGAGAAATCGACAAACTTCAACCCGAAGCGCGTATCGGGTTTATCGGTGCCATAAGTTTCGATCGCATCCTGGTAGCTCATTCGATTGAACGGCACCTCTACGTCTACCCCCACGGTTTGGCTGAGTACCTTTGCCATCATGCCCTCAGTCATCCGGTAAACATCTTCTTCATCCACGAAGGACATTTCCACATCAATTTGAGTAAACTCCGGCTGCCGGTCGGCTCTGAGGTCTTCATCCCGGAAACATTTAACGATCTGGAAATAGCGGTCCATCCCTGATACCATCAAAACCTGCTTGTAGGTTTGCGGGCTTTGCGGAAGAGCAAAAAACTTACCCGGATTAACCCTGCTCGGTACCAGGTAATCCCGGGCGCCCTCCGGTGTGCTTCGCATCAGAAACGGGGTTTCGATTTCGGCAAAATCGTGCTGATAAAAGTACGACCTGACCGTCTCATATACTTTAGAACGCAACATCAGGTTGTTCTGCATTTGCGGCCTTCTCAGATCGAGGTAACGATATTTAAGGCGAATATCTTCATTGGCCTTTACATCATCTTTAACTTCAAAAGGAGGGGTATTGGCTTTGGAATAAATTTTCAGATCATGTACACGAACTTCAACCTCTCCTGTATGCAGGTTGGGGTTGATGTTTTCTTCATCCCGCTTTCGCACATAACCCTTAACCCCGATAACATACTCGGACCGCAATTGATCGGCTTTAGCATGGGCCTCCGGGTTATCCTGAGGAGAAAATACAATCTGAGTGAGGCCGTGGCGGTCGCGTAAGTCAATAAATATTACTCCGCCCAGATCACGACGGGTATCCACCCATCCGTTTAAAATAACTTCGGTATCTTCATTTTTGATTGTAAGTTCGCCACAGTTATGGGTACGTTTGAGCGTCATGAGTACTTTTTGGTTGTTTAGGACAAATAATTAAGCCTGCAAAAATAGCAATTCTCCGGGATAATCTCTTAACGCTATAAAAAAAAGGTGGGTTTAATACCGGATTTTTGTGTTTTTTCTAATTGCGGTATGGTATTTTAGCTAATTGGCGTATTGGCAACTCTGGTTGAGAGGCATCAGAATACCGCCAACCTGTTAACCCAAAATATCACTAAACCTTATACCAAGTAGCAATCAGTATTGCAAATGATAGTGCACTTTGTTAAGCCGATCCTGTAATATTTAACATTGTGTACTAATCTAAATCTGATATATTTAAGATTACATGGGTAAAAAGTCATTAAACATCTACAGCAAAACTACCCGCCAACCGGAGCCGAGGTACTATGGAGAATATACGGGTACTACTGGCTGATGATCATGAAATCGTTCGATACGGCCTGGCTAACCTGATAGATAAATGCCGGGATATTGATGTTGTTGCCGAAGCCGGCAGCGGCAAGCATGCTATTGATTTATATAAATCCCACCGGCCTGATGTCGCCGTGCTTGACATATCCATGCCGGATTATGATGGAATTGAAACTGCCCGGCAGATTCTGAAGCTTGATCCCGAAGCCGCTATTCTGATGCTGACTATGCATACCGGTGAGGAGTATCTCCGGAAAGTACTTGAGGCTGGCATAAACGGCTACATCATGAAAAATACCAAGGCAGATCAACTTGTAGATGCAATCCGGAAAGTGGCCGCCGGACAAAAAGTTTTTAGTGACGATATTTCCCATCTGCTCACGGAGACTTATGTAAATCTAAACCAAGGTGGTTTACAAGAGCAAAACAGCTTAACAGAAAGAGAGACCGAAGTAGCTGCGTTAATTGCTGATGGCAACACCACCCAGGAAGTTGCCGGTATTCTTGGAATCAGCCCCCGTACGGTAGAATCGCATCGCGGAAATGCCATGAAAAAAATCGGCGCTAAAAATACGGCCGAATTGGTAAGATACGCCGTAAGTCACAACCTTTCAAGTAGTTAAAGTATTTATCAGAATTTCATATCCGTATTTTTACGGAATAAAAATTCCGTATTTCACCGGATTGTGTATGAGCTGTTGCCCCTGTAAGTTAGAGCTATAACAAATGGGGTAATAGCCGTCTGTAGATGATAACCAAGCGACTCGTACGGAGAATACGAGTCGCTTTTTTTTAATACCACATGATCAAGGAAATTCAACTGATCAATTAGCGGCAAGTTTCCGGTATACCCCTTAGACTACCACTTCGGCATTTTCTGTTAAGATCAATTCATCTCTGTCACAATCCGATCCGGAATCTACAACTCATTAAATTCCATTCATTTTGCCTACACTAATTATTTAATCTTTTATTTGGGATATGTAATTAAATGGTTTGCAAAATGTTATAATTTTGTAAAATATTTATTTGCATAGCTACTTGTAAAAAAGTAAACTCATCAGAGTTAAAGGTGCATGCTATAATCTATTAAGTGCAGATTATAATCAAAGGATCGAAGTGCATTGCCCTTTTGGATGAAGAGGTCTAAACCCTGTTTCTATGAGAAACATGATACATATCCATACCTCTGAATTTAAACCCTAAATAAAAGATGTGTAAAATGAGTAACAAGAAATCATACCCTGTATTCGGGTATCTGTGTGTTGGATTGCTAATTGTATCCATATCGTTTGTTTCCTGTGATTCACCGATGGATTCCGATATCAACCCGGATGAAAGGCAAGAAGCTACAACGCCAGGACAAGGCAGCATTGAACAATCATCGGCACCTGACCGGTATATTGTCGGCCTGAAGCCTGGTAAAGCCGATATTGCACGCGAAGCATCAGATGATGTATATCTGGAATTTGATTTTGGCGATATCGGTACTGCTGTATCCGGCAGGTTTCCTGAAGCTGCAAGAGAAGCTCTGCAAAACAACCCAAACGTCAGGTATATCGAAGCTGAGGGTGTTATGCAAGCCCATGACTGGGTCGATGAGGATGAAGGGAACCCCAATAACGAACAAGTGTTACCCTGGGGAATCGACCGGGTTGATGCTGATGTGGTAATTGAACAAGGCGAAACCGGAGAAGGTGCTAAAATTACCATCATCGACAGTGGAATTGATCCGAATCACGAGACCCTTGCCGATAATGTAGCAGGGGGCCGGGCATGGGCAACTTGCCGAGGCGGACAATGTGCTGAGCCCTGGGATGATGACAATAACCACGGAACGCACGTAGCCGGTACAGCCGGAGCGGTAAACAACCATATCGGCGTTGTTGGCGTAGCTACCGAAGCTGAGCTTTATGCCGCAAAAGTACTTGACAGCCGAGGCAGTGGAAGCTTTTCTGATGTTGCTGCTGCTATTGAGTGGTCAGCCAATGAAGGCCATGATGTTGCCAACTTAAGTCTTGGCGGAGGTGCCTCTGCTGTTGTCGAAGATGCTGTGAAATATGCCGATGCAAATGGAGTGCTTGTAATTGCTTCAGCCGGAAATTCCGGACCGGGTGAAAATACGGTAAATTACCCGGCAGCTTATGACGAGGTCATGGCCGTTAGTGCAACTGATCAGAATGATGATATTGCCAATTTTTCATCCCGTGGAAACGAAGTTGAAATTACGGCACCGGGCGTTGATGTCCTTTCCTCTATTCCCGGAGATAACTATGATGCTTACAATGGTACATCAATGTCTGCTCCTCATGTGGCAGGTGCCGGTGCACTACTCATGAGTTCACTTGGAATGTCTAATGATGAAGCACGTTCTCATCTTAAAGAAACTGCCGAAGATATCGGACTGGATGACACCGAACAAGGCGCCGGCTTAATGAATGTCGCTGCCGCTATGGATGTTGAGGGTGACGATGACAATGGAGAAGAAGACCCGGTTGAATTAACGGTTGAAACCGGTGAAGCCACCAACATCGGCGAAAACTCAGCTACCCTGACAGGAGAGCTCATCGAGTTAGAAAACTCTGATGATGCCAACGTTTATTTTGAGTGGGGTGAGCAGGGCAATCTGTCCAATACAACTTCAACTCAGACTCTTTCAGCAACCGGTTCATTTGACGAGTTTATTTCTGACCTTAGTTCCGGAACGGATTATGAATTCCGGGCTGTGGCTGAAGCTAACGGGGAAACCAGTACCGGCGCTGTCGTCAGCTTTAGTACCGAAGAAGAGGAGGATGATAATGGTGACACCGAGCCCTCTGCTCCGGTAATAGAAGCTTTTGAAGTTACAGATGTAAGCAACCCGCGCTGGGCTCGTGCTGAAGTTGAGTGGACCGTATCCGACGAAGCCGGAAACCTTGACCAGGTTGAAACAGTAATGGCATTGGATGGCCAGGTACTCGACACCGAGACCACTTCGGTCAGTGGTTCGATGGTTTCAGGCGAACATGAGCATCGGGAGCGTGACGGTCAGGGTGAAACGTATGACATCACTATAACTGTGACCGATACGGATGGCAACAGTACTTCCGAAACGCAATCGATTGAATTATAACCAATTTTTGAGCAGCCAAAAGCTCAATTCGATTGACACAGCCTGCTCTGGCAACCTTCCGGAGCAGGCTTTTTTATTGCCATTTCATTTACCATGTTTCGGATTATGTTTGAGATTTAGACTTTAAAAGCGCCGGGCCTCGTCATGCCGGAATGATGTGCTGCTTATGCGGAACAGACAGGAAACACCAGGGCGTCTCAGATAAATTGTGCAGCTTAATATCTCATCAAACATTACATACGAACTGTATCCGCTAAAATCAGCCGGAAAAAGCCTACCCGCAAATTGTAGCGCGGGAGAGATGAACCGTCGACCGTCAGCCGGCGGATAGGAATCCGACGCACGGTATGCGCAAGGTTTTGGGAGATGTGGAAAAAAACTTGTAGCGCGGGGCGGATTTGAACCGCCGACCTCCGGGTTATGAATCCGACGCTCTTACCAACTGAGCTACCGCGCCATCTATCCAATCAGAGCTTCCAAAAATACAAAGAGATTTCCCATTTGTAAAGTAAAACATCACTGAATTATTGTACTTTCGTTCCTATATTTGCGGGCATAATACAAACCAGGCAAAAAAATTTTTCACTTCCTTAACCTTGTAACAACTTCCCATGGCAAAACAGATTACATCCCAACAAAAAGATTACGCTCAGTGGTATCAGGATGTCGTACGAGAAGCGAAACTGGCCGATCACTCTCCGGTGCGCGGTTGCATGGTGATCCGGCCGAATGGCTATGCGCTTTGGGAAAACATGCAGCAGTCGCTGGATCAAATGTTTAAAGATACCGGCCACTCCAATGCCTATTTCCCTTTGTTCATCCCGAAATCCTATCTGTCTAAAGAAGCTGAGCATGTTGAGGGTTTTGCCAAAGAGTGCGCGGTGGTTACCCACAGCCGGTTGATCAATACCGAAGACGGTAAAGTGGATGTGGATCCGGAATCCGAATTGGAAGAGCAATTAATTGTCCGGCCCACATCAGAAACGATTATCTGGGATACTTATCGGAACTGGATTCAATCCTACCGGGATCTCCCGTTGCTCCTTAACCAATGGGCCAATGTAGTTCGATGGGAGATGCGAACCCGGCTGTTTCTGCGTACTATGGAATTTCTCTGGCAGGAAGGGCACACCGCTCACGCCACTAAAGAAGAGGCCATCGAAGAAACCGAGCGCATGTTGGGAGTGTATCAAACCTTTGCCGAAGAATATATGGCCATGCCGGTAATACCCGGCCTTAAAACCGAGGCCGAGCGCTTTGCCGGTGCGGTGGAGACTTATTGTATTGAAGCGTTGATGCAGGATAACCGGGCGCTCCAGGCCGGCACCTCTCATTTCCTCGGGCAAAATTTCGCAAAGGCATTCGATGTCCGCTTTCAGGATAAAGACGGAGAGGAAAAGTTTGTCTGGGCTACAAGCTGGGGCGTTTCCACACGGCTTATCGGCGGGTTGATTATGACGCACTCCGACGATAACGGGCTGGTACTGCCTCCGAAGCTGGCACCGGTTCAGGCAGCGATTGTTCCGATCTGGAAAAATGACGACGAAAAAGCCGAAGTGCTTAGCTACGCCGGGAACTTGAAATCAGCTCTAAAGGAGCAGGGAGTTCGATGCATCCTTGATGACCGCGACCAGTATAAACCCGGCTGGAAATTTGCCCAGCATGAAGTGGAGGGAGTTCCCCTGCGTTTGGCCGTCGGCCCAAGAGATGTTAAAAACGGCAATGTGGAAATTGCGCGACGGCATGATCGCACAAAGGATATTGTAGAGGTGGATGATATCGGCCAAAAAGTGCTAAAGGAGCTGGAGACGATACAAAGCGAGTTGTATCAGACCGCAAAAAAACGGATGGAAGACAACACCCGTCACGTTGAGAGTTATGATGAATTCAAAAAAGTAATCACTGAAGATGGCGGGTTTGTCTACGCGCATTGGGATGGTACAACCGAGACCGAGCTTAAAATCAAAGAAGATACCAAGGCTACCATCCGCTGTATTCCGTTTGATTACGACAAAAGCGAACCCGGCCAATGCATGGTTACCGGCCAACCCTCCAGGGGTAAGGTGATTTTTGCCCGCGCTTATTAAGCCGTATTTCTTCCGCTGTACCGGTAAAGCAATGCCGGAAAGGTGATTTTAAAATTAGCTAAAACGATTTTACACCCGGTTCAGGTTAAGAATCAATAGAGATACTATAAACCTGAACCGGAATACATGAGCTGGGCCCGCATTTACTCAGATTTATTCAACCCCCTCATCATGAATGTAGTGGTGGTTATTGTTTCGGCCTTTCTCTCCGGAGTGGATTTTGAAGAAATCATTTTCACCGGAATAGCGGCAGCCGGACTTATTGGAGTGTTGCCCTATTGGTACCTTCGGAGACAAATCAACCGAAAAGTAATTGATGATGTTGATGTTAAGGAGAAGCTTCAACGATTGAGGCCTCTTGCTTTTACTATTTCTTCTTTTTTGATCTTTGCCGGACTGTTGGCAATCTGGCAGCCAGGAGAAGACCATTTTTTGCTTTTTATCGTGTTGAGCTATGCTGTATGTGCCATATTAGCTGCCATCATTACAAGATTCTGGAAGATCAGTCTGCACAATGCCTGCTTTACAGCAGTCTGGGCGATCGTATTAATACAGCTTTGGCTCATTTCTGCATCGGAATTCTACATATATCTGTTTTCAATATTGGCTTTGCTTAGCATTGTGTTAATGGGAGCGGCGAGGGTTAAACTCCGGGTTCATACGGTGGGTCAGGTAATTGGAGGAGTTTTATTCGGACTGATTTTGCCGGTTTTATTATTTTATCTGTTCATTTTTCCATAAATATTTTTTGTATGAATCGGAGTTTTCAACCTGTAGCTGAAAGTGCCCAGGCAGCCGAAGTTGATCGCCACAGTATAGAAGACTATGGGGTCCCCTCTGTTGCATTAATGGAAACAGCCGGAAGTAAAACCGCCGATTTACTTTCTGCCCGGACTCAGCCGGATCATCGAATTGCCGTTATCTGTGGAAAAGGCAACAATGGTGGCGACGCTCTTGCAGCAGCCCGGCAGCTCCATGCTTCCGGAAGGAACATTGCTATATATTTGTCTATGGGGGATAATGATTTATCTCCTGATGCCGAAACCAACTACCGGATTCTCAAAACAATCGCGGCCCAAACCGAAGGCATCACTTTTTATGAAAACTTCGACGAACTGATCTCTTCACCGGTAAACTGGTGGGTCGACGGTATTTTCGGAACCGGACTGAATAGCGAAGTCCGCCAGCCTGTTGCATCCATTATTGATCTAATAAACGGGCATCCAGCACCAGTGCTTGCGTTGGATGTCCCATCCGGACTGCATGGGACTACCGGTCAGGTTTTAGGTACCGCCATCCGGGCTGATATGACCGTCATGTACGGCATGGCAAAACTGGGAGGTTTCATCGGGAAGGGGCCGGAATATTGCGGTGAACGGCACACCGTTTCGCTTGGTTTTACCGGTCCGGCGATGAGCCAAATCACTCGTTATTTAATTCATGGGGATGAAGTCTTTTCAACCGGGCCGGATCAAAGGTTCGAACACAAATATAAAGCCGGCATAGTGTACCTTTTAGCCGGAAGCCAGGGCATGACCGGTGCTGCCGTCATGGCAGCCAAAGCGGCGTGGTCTGCCGGTGCGGGCGGTGTGGTTGTGTTTACTCCGGCCGGTTTGCTTCCTGTGTATGAATACCATCTTCCTGAAGCTGTAAAAATTCCTGTCGGGACCGAGCAGGATTATTGGTTCAACCCTGATCACTACAAAACAGTACAGGATCAAATTAAAAAACGGCACCCTCACGTAATGCTGGCTGGTCCGGGAACCGGAAACCGATCCGAAACATCAAAGTTCTTCCGGGAGTTATTGACCACTTATTCCGGTAAATTGGTCCTGGATGCCGACGCTGTTAAAGTACTTTCAGACTCGGATATCCAAAGACCACGTAATCAAAAACTAATTATCACCCCGCACACCGGCGAGTTCTCGGAGGTAAGTGGATCCACTGAGTCGACCTCCTTCGAGAGACTTCGGGCTGCCGAAGATTTCGCCGGCAAACACTCGTTGTGTTTGGTACTCAAGGGAAGCCCGACTTTTGTTGTTGATGATCACCGATCCTGGTTAACCACCTACGATACTACTTCCTTCAGCCGCTTTGGCTTCGGCGATGTGCTATCCGGCATGATCGCTGCCGAATATCTGCATCAGCCGGCTGCTGATGCTTGTATCTCGGCAATGCTCAGAGGATTTCAACGTTTGAAGCAACTTCATGGCGCTAACCCGAACACCATAGCCAAACCGTTTGATCTGATTACCTGATTTTGAAAAACTTCATCCGCCAACTTGCCGAACAACCATGGGTCATCAAAAGCATTCCAATTTTAACAGCCGCATGGACGGTATTGATTTTATATTTAACATTGATGCCGGCTGATCAGCTCGCTGTTTCCTCTTCTCTGTTCTCGTTCAGCAAGTTGGGTCACTTCGGGATGTTTGGCGGCTGGACAGGATTGGTTGGTCTGTATTACCTGATTGTAAAAAATAATTTAAATCCCCCCTTACTTGCTATAACATTATCGGGAATTATGTTCGGTGCCGGAATAGAGATTTTGCAGCATATTATGCCGTTTAATCGCACCGGCAGTATGGTGGATATTTTTTACAACTCTTTGGGCTGCATAACGGCACACTTTATTCTCATTTACATCAGAAATATTTTGCGAATATTTGCTAATAGCGAATTTTCGCATACCAGGGTTTCTTCAACAATTCAGCAACAATAGTGTTCGTTGAACTGGCAAAGTAAGCAAATAATGGGTTGCAATACTCAAGTGATATTTGTTTATTGCTGGGTATTCTCATGTAGACTAAAATCATAATAAATCTATATGCCACTTCTCGAAAGAAAAAAACCTGAGGCGGATCTCAGACGATCCTACAATATCAATATGCAGGTTGGTATCATCATCACTCTGCTCATAATGATTGGTCTCTTCAGGTTCAATCTGGATTTTGAAACCGACCTGGACTTTGAAGAAGAAGAGCAGGAGTTGGTTGACCTTGAAGATATCATCCAGACTGAGCAGGTCGAAACGCCCCCGCCTCCGCCTCGTCCACAAACGCCGGAAGAGGTGCCGGACGATGAGATATTAGATGATGACGAGTTTAACTTCGACATGGATATGGATGACGACCTCGGCGATCTTCCTCCTCCACCACCACCAGATGATGACGAGGACGACGAGCCGGAAATCTTCGAAGTTGTTGAGGATGAACCTCAACCCATCGGAGGAATGGATGCTATCTACAACAACCTTGATTACCCTGAAATCGCACGACGTGCGGGTATCGAAGGTGTGGTAGTTGTTCAATTCGTCGTTGATGAGAACGGAAATGTAAGTGAACTTTCCGTTCTACGCGATGTCGGAGGTGGTACAGGTGAAGCTGCCATGGAGGCTATCCGGGACACCGAATGGCAACCGGGACGTCAACGCGGCCGTGCCGTACCTGTCAGGTTCCAGGTACCTATACGATTTCAACTGCAGAGCAGATAATTCTGTATTAACTGCCTTTTTAAAAGGGACACATGCCTGTCATGTGTCCCTTTTTTTTGTTTTTATCTGACTCTAATACCACTCTTCTTTTTCAGCAACTAACTCAATTCAACCACTGCTGAAACCGTTGAAGTACTTCTTTCAGATTTTCGTACCCGACTTTTCCTAAAGCTTCTTCAAGCGGTATCCAGCCAACCTCCCGTATTTGCTCTTCGGCCTGCGGAGCCACCTGCTCATCGGCGGTAATCATAGCATACCAATAAGTATGTTTTTCTATTTGCTGCCCGTTTGCTTCATAATAATGGATGGTTTCACCCAAATCGCCTATGATCATGGGAAAGCCAATGCCGGTTTCTTCAGCAACTTCCCGTGCCGCACAGTGCTCAATGGATTCTCCGGGATCAAGATGGCCTTTGGGCAAATCCCACACGCCCCGCCGGTGAATCAGTAAAACTTCCGGGTGATAGTTGCTTAACCGGAACACAACACCACCACCGGCATTGACTATTTCCGGCCTGCGAGTTTGTTTCATTAACTATCCGGATTTTGAGTCGCATCGGTACCATTTGCCGCCGGACCTTCATCCTGCGCGGCTTCCTGATACCCAACCCGCAACTCTTTTACCGTTTTTTCAAGGTATTCACTCAGCTCATCAGTAAGATTACCCTTGGTATATTTTTGCAAAACGTGAAGTGTATCGATGGAGAACTTGGCGGCTTTCAGATCTTTCTCCACCTCACCGGTTGAAGGGTTCTTTTCCTGACCCAGCCCCATCTTGGCAATTTGCTGATGCTGCTGGATCAACATCATAAACAGCAGCTGATCTTGTTGTTCCTGTGTGAATTGTTGACTCATATTATTTTTTTATGATTTGCAGAATAGATAGATATTAACTCGCAACTAATCAAATAATTCCGTTGGAAAATACATTTCAAAGTACAATTTTAAGGCCACTTCCGATCCTGTTATGACCACCTCAGACTCATCAATTACATGATACAGTTAAAACCCTTTCGGGCCTGGTATCCTTCCTATGACCTGATCCAGCGAATCGCCGCTCTTCCGTACGACTCCGTTGCCGAAACCAACGCTGACCGGCTCGATGTTGATGAACGATATTCCTTTCTGCAAATTACCAGACCCGAGCTTATTGATGGATTTCATTCAAGTGATCAAATTAAGGATATCTACCTGAAGGGTGCTGCCAATCTGGATCATTTTTTTTCACAGGGTTTGTTTTCAAGAGATACTTCTGAAGGACTCTTTTTGTATCAGATGAGTTCGGAGCACTACTCACAAACCGGACTTTTCAGCTGCATATCGGTTCGAGACTATGACGAAGGGCGCATCATCCCGCATGAACATGTTCATGATGATAAAGTGGAAGAGCGTAAAAAACATATCCTCACACAACGCGCTCATGCCGAACCGGTCATGTTTGCCATGCCGGATGATGAATACATCAACGAAAAACTGATTCCCGAACAGCCGCAAGGCACACCGTTTATTACCTATTATGATGAAGACGGAGTGTATCACAAAATTTGGCGGGTTTTCAAACCGGAAATGCACATACGGGCTTTTGAGTCCGTTGATAAACTCTATATCGCCGACGGACATCATCGCACGGAGGCGGCTGCCCGGGCTGCTGCTGATTTACGAAAACAAAACTGCAGCCGGGAATTTGAATATTTCCCCGCTGTGATTTTCCCGATGAGCCGTCTTAAACTTCATGCCTATCATCGACTTATTCTCAAAACCGATTTTTGTTTTGATTCTTACCTCAAAGAACACTTTCCAATAATCGATACTCCACAGGTTCCGCCCTCTGAACCCGGAGTGATATGTCTGTACACCTCCTCCGGATGGAAAGCTATTCAACTCCCGGAAAGCAATGATTCAGACCCTGTAGAACAGTTGGATGTTTCCCGATTATACAAGTATCTTCTGGAGCCGTCGGTCGGAATCACATCCGGGCACTCGTCACCCGATCTTTGTTTTGTCGGGGGAAAGGACGGTGTTGCCCGCATGAAGCAAATGGTCGATAATGGTAAAGCCGGGATGGCGATTGTAATGTACCCGCCATCAATCCATCAACTGAAAGCTGTTGCAGACAGCGGCAATATCATGCCGCCCAAATCGACGTGGTTTGAACCCAAACTGCGATCCGGCTTATTGGTGCATACATTTTAAATCACAATTCTTTAGCGACCGACCGGTTATAGACTACGACAAATCCTTCGACCATTTGGATTGTGAGAGTAATATTAATTACGAATCAAACCAAAAATACATAAACATTTATATGTCCCGATCACATAATTTTAGTGCCGGACCCGCTGTACTTCCTCTCGAAGTGCTTGAACGCGTTCAAAAAGAACTTGTTGACTATAAGGGCACCGGTTCATCCATCATTGAACTCAGCCACCGCGGACCTGAATACACCGAAGTCCACAATCAGGCTCAGAGTAAACTCAAAGAAATCCTGGGTCTTGGTGATGACTTCGAGGTTATGTTTCTTCAAGGCGGTGCCAGCACCCAGTTTCTGATGGTACCGTACAATTATTTGCGTGAAGGAGAGACTGCCGACTATCTCAATACCGGCTCCTGGGCTTCCAAAGCTATTAAGGAAGCCAAACTGTTCGGAAATGTAAATGAAGCTTTCTCCTCAAAAGAACTGAACTTTAACCGTGTTCCAACGAATGAGGAAATCAACTTCAGTGATAATCCGAATTACGTTCATTTCACTTCCAACAATACCATTTTCGGAACGCAATTCCGCAAAGAGCCGGAAACCGGTGGTACGCCGTTGGTTTGTGACGCTTCTTCCGACTTCTTGTCACGTCCTGTTGATGTTGATAAATACGGTATTATCTATGCCGGTGCTCAGAAAAATGCCGGACCGGCCGGTGTAACGATCGTAGCCGTCCGCAAAGATATGCTGGAAAAAGCCTATACCGATAA
>SLQI01000135.1 GCA_007131535.1 Balneolales bacterium
AAATCAGGCGTTGTTGCTAATGGTTCGGTTTTGTGTTGTTCTTGATCGGTATGGTAACTTTCCTGACGAGCGGAAGAAGCTGCTACCACCAGGTCATGACCCGTGAAGTTGTCAAAATTTACCGACCACAGGGAAAGATTGGTGTCGAAGATTTCACCGGGGAACTCCTGGTCGTCAAAATCCTCTTCTATGTTGAACTCGCGTTGGCGTACATCCCCAGGCAGCTCCCACAAGAACCCGAAGGGCCCTTCGTCGCTTTCCCCTACGAGGACGTTGAAAAAGCGCTGTGGATCAGTTTCAGATTCCCAGTCAAACTCGAAAGGTTCGTCGCCGGTGAGCGTATCCGGAAAATTTACTTCGAGTTCAGGTAGTAGATCAATGCTGCCTTCGAACAAATATTCACCCATAATCACCTCATAGTCGGCTTCATCACCCGGTTCCAGCGGCAGTTCATCAATAGGGTGAGCGGCAACAAACAGGCTGTCGGTTTCAGCGTCCATTGGCTGAAACTCGAGATCCACCTCTAAGTCTTCAACCGCAACGGTAACATCGTCATCGGAAGAAAATCTTGCTAACAGGGCAAGCTGGGGGTCATCCGTACCGGGCAGCGAAATAAATTCCAGCATGATCTGGTTTTGCTCCACCTGAAGAAAATCGGCAAAGTCAATTTCATCAACCGTCTCTTCATCCGTAATGACCTCAAACTCATTGTCATTATCATTGCAGGCATAAAAGAGCAGAAATGCGGGAAGTAATTTGATTAGTCTTTTCATTGCAGGCGCATTAGTTTAACACAGTCTCCGTAACCTTTGAGCTCCCGGGTTATTTTTTTTAGCAGGTTCAAAAAATCTAAAAATTTGCAAAAATTCATTATGGCAGAGGGCCCGAATGAACAAAACTGATTCCCGCTTTGAGGTGATAATTATTGGTGCCGGTATTTCCGGGCTTACCCTGGGCTGGTCTTTAAGCCGGATGGGGCGGTCTGTTCGAATATTGGAGGCACAATCTCAGCCTGGCGGTGCCATTCGTTCGGTTAGGGAAGGCGAGTGGCTTGCCGAATGCGGACCGGGTTCCATTCTGGTATCATCCGGCCACATCACGGACCTGATACATGATGCGGGATTGGATGATAAAGTAGTCAAGGCATCACCCGAGGCTAAAAAGCGATACGTAGTTAAAGATAGTCGCCCCGTACCGGTTCCCGCATCGTTATGGCAGGCTGCAAGAACACCATTGCTCTCCGCCCGGGCGAAGCTCAGTGCCCTGGGCGAACCCTTTGTCGGCAGAGCCTCAGTAGAAGATGAATCGCTGGCAGATTTTGTGCGGCGCCGGCTGGGGCAGGAGTTTTTGGATCAGTTCATTAATCCCCTGGTCGGCGGTATTTATGCCGGGGATCCCGAAAAGCTGTCGGTTCGTTACGGTTTTCCGCGATTGCAGGCACTTGAGGATCAGCACGGATCGGTTTTTAAGGGTCAGCTGCGCGGGCTGAAAAAAGATCCCGCCCGGCGGGAGATCCCCCGGAATAAAGCGGAGATACTTTCTTTTAAGGAAGGTTTGCAGCAGCTTGCTGGTCAGTTAGCTCATCATTTAGAAGAACAGATATCGTATAATACCCGGATTGAAGCGATTTCAACCGGGGATAATCGGTTTACCGTTACTGCAGTCCGGGATGGAAACCAGCAGCAGCTTACCGCAGATAAAGTAATCCTCACTATCCCGCTGCATAAGCTAAAGGATATCCAAACAGACTTTCCGCCAAATGAGTGGCAGCGGATTCAGGCGATATCGTATGTTCCGGTATCGGTGATCAATCTGGGCTATAACCAGGCAGATATTGGCCACCCATTGGATGGTTTTGGCATTCTGGTCCCCCAAAAAGAACCATACCGGTTATTAGGGGTGCAGTTCAACTCCAGTGTATTTCCGAATCGTGCCCCTGAAGGCGGTGCGATGCTGACCGTTTTCCTGGGAGGAATGCGCTATCCGGGACTGGTCGAAAAACCAGCAGCTGAACAGCTGGAAATCGCCAGATCGGATTTGCGCAAGCTGCTCGATATTACCGGCGAGCCGGAGTTTGAAAACATCACGGTATGGCCTAAGGCAATTCCGCAGTATGAGGTCGGCTATCAAACTTACCTGGAAACTTTCCGGGAACTTGAAGAGTCCCGGCCGGGGTTACACTTCGCCGGAAACTATCGCGGCGGGATTTCGGTGGGAGACTGCATCACCAATTCCATACTACTGGCTGAAGAATTAACCGGTAAAGAAGTGGTGACGTAGCCTCAACGGCAGTCAATATTCTACATCACCCGGCGTTGCAATAGCGGTATATACAAAGGCCATTTTCGATTATTTATCGGCTTCAATCAACAACGAAAAACTGGCCTGGAGTATGGTTTACGGTGTTCAGATTTGAAGCAAATCAAAATTACTTACAGCACATGGTTATTATTATCGGATCCGGACCCATCGGCTTAGCCTGCGGGATAGAACTTAAAAAGCGGGGTATACCGGCAAAAATTATTGAAAAAGGGTGTCTGGTAAATTCGCTTTTCCACTATCCGACGAATATGACATTTTTCTCTACCTCCGAGAGGCTTGAAATCGGCGGGGTGCCGTTTATCTCTCACGGAGTGAAGCCAACCCGCCGGGAAGCGCTTGAGTATTATCGCCGGGTAGCCCAAAGCTATGAGCTGGATATCCATCTGTACGAAGAAGTCAGCAGCGTAGAAGGGGAAGACGGTCAGTTTACCGTAAGCACCAATAAAGGGATTTATGATGCGGAAAAGATCATATTGGCTACCGGCTTTTACGGACTGCCCAATCTGATGGGGGTGCCGGGTGAAGATCTGCCGAAAGTAAAGCATTACTACGATGAGCCCCATCCGTATGCCACTCAAAAAGTTTTGGTAGTTGGGGGAGGTAACTCAGCTGTCGATGTGGCGCTGGAAACCTATCGGTGCGGATCGGAAGTTACAATGGTGGTGCGCGAGGAGCAGTTGAAAGAGGGGGTAAAATACTGGGTGCGCCCGGATATCGAAAACCGAATAGCCGAAGGGGAAATAACCGCCTTTTTTAATTCAGAGATCAAAGAAATCCGGGAAGACGAGGTGGATATTCTCACTCCGCACGAGAAGATCACCATTCCCAACGATTTTGTGCTGGCGATGACCGGTTATCAGCCCGACTATAAGCTATTAGACCGGTTTGGCCTGCAATACGAAAACGACGGGTTCAACACCCCGGTTTATAACCCGGATACCCAGGAAAGCTCCAACCCTGGTGTTTATCTGGCCGGCGTAGTCTGCGGGGGATTGAATACCAGCAAGTGGTTTATTGAAAACTCAAGGGATCATGCCGTGGCCATAGCAGATCATCTGGAAGAAACGGTGCAACTTCGGTAGGAGGGAGCTTACCTGCTATTCCTAAGCTACCTCTGGTAACTCACGAATAACCCGTAACGATCTGTGTTATCCCGCAGATTCATTTAATAAAAAAGCCCGGATGATGAGGGACATCAACCGGGCTTTCAGATGGAGGGGAGTGAATCGGGAGGGGCTCGAACCCTCGACCCACGGCTTAAAAGGCCGTTGCTCTACCAACTGAGCTACCGATTCTCCAATTCCGTTACAGATTCCAAAGATAAGGCAGAAATTTGCGCAGATCAACCAAAAATTACCGGAAAATCCGCCTCACTTGATCTCCTCGCGGGCTTTTTCCGTAATCTGCTTCAGCACTTCTTCCCGTTGTGAAGCTTGATCTGCATCCTCAGATTCGGACGGTTTAAGTTTACCCAAAGCGGTTCTGAAATCCTCTTCGGTGATCTTAAACTCAGTGAAATCGAGCTGGTCATCCAGCATTTTGTTAAACGTTTCTTCCATGCCGATATTCCGGCGCATGCTGTTATAAGCTCCTTCCCGGGTGATAAAGGCTATATCGGCACCAGACAGGCCGGCCAGCTCTGAGGCAAGATTGTCGAGATTGAAGTTTTCATCCACCGGCATATCGCGGGTAGACAGTTCAAATATCTTGCGGCAGCCTTCTTCGTTGGGTTTTTCGACCTTCAGCAAATAGTCGAACCGGCCGGGACGCAGCAGCGCGTTGTCGATCAACTCAACCCGGTTGGTAGCCGCCATCACGCAGATACGCCCGTAATCTTCTATACCGTCCATCAGTGAAAGCAGCTGGTTGACAAACCGGGCATCGGTACGCAGGTTATCTTCACCGGATCGCTGTTGGGCAACAGCGTCAATCTCATCGAAAAAGATGATGGTGGGCTGCAGTTCGCTGGCCTCCTCGAACATAGTCCGGAGGTTTTCTTCGGACTGCCCGTAATATTTATTGATCAGCTCCGGACCCTTTACCGAAATAAAATGGGCGTTTATTTCATTGGCAACGGCTTTGGCAATCATGGTTTTACCGCATCCGGGAGGGCCGTAGAGCATGACCCCCTTATGCGGTTTGATGCCCATGTGTTCAAACAGTTCAGGTTTTTTCAGCGGAAGCTCAACGACCTCACGCACCTGGGTAATGATGTCATCAATTCCCCCGATATCATTGAAACTGGTATCGGGTATATTCCGCTCGGGCTTGTCGTCTTTCTTGTTATTCTCGGAGGAGTCGGTGTCGCGGTCTTTACCGCTGTCTTGTTGAGTAACCTTATGAATGATGCCCACCGGTTTGCGAATAACACGGGAACCCTCCACCATATCAGCGTGGAGTACCGACCAGCTCGGGTTATCCTTGATGTCGATGGTATCCGGCAGGCGTGAGATAATGCCCTCGACTACCGAAAAGTCAAAACTCGGACAGAGCAATAACAGCTTATCCTCGGCTTCTTGCTTAAGGATGGCGTGGATCTGGTTTTTATCCACTTTCCAAATAGTGGGGCTGATAAAGCTGCCGAACTGGAACCAGAATTTCTGCTCCACCAGTTTGGATTTGCTTTCCGGCAGGTATCGGCTGATACCGTTCAGCTGCGGATACCCCCAGCCTTCGCGAAAATCAATTTCGCTGGCATCGCGCATGCCGCGCAGTTTCTGTTCCTGCTTAACTACATGATCGAGCTTTCGGATCAGGTCTTTGCGGTTGATCGGCTCATCATTGAGATAAATAGCTTCCGGACTAACATCTTCCAGGCGGGTGATCAACGTTTCGAGATCGCTGAATTGCTCCCGGATACGATCAGCATCGGTTATCAGCGTATATGCAGAAGTTGCTTCGTCAGCTTTATTCAGTTTCTGCAAATCTGAAATGGTATCACTGTATTTCTGGTCAAAAAATATTTTCAGTAAAAAAT
>SLQI01000040.1 GCA_007131535.1 Balneolales bacterium
CGGAGCGTGGTATCGGGGACATGTTTTTTTCTACCGACGAGGCCTTCCTCCGGAAGGCGGGTGGATTGTCAGCAAAGGCATTATTCGTTGAACAATGAAATCGTGCCGATTTTTTCGCGGAAAAGCAGTTTTTTTAAAAAAAATCAACGGGCAAAATGCAGGTTTTGAAAATGGTCTCTTTAGGATATGTGCATAAATCTATTGAGGCCGGTAGAAATCCATATGGAACATCTCGTCGGTAGCAAAAGGAAGGAAGCCGGCTGCATGTTCCGGTAGGAACATTTTGTGAAGGTTGTCGGGCACGGTCGGTCACAAAACGCTCCTGGCGGAGCGTGGTATCGGGGACATGTTTTTTTCTACCGACGAGGCCTTCCTCCGGAAGGCGGGTGGTGCTCTATTACCCGAGACATGGCCTTAAATCACCCACGTAGTTCTTGTACTCGGGTTTATACACCAGTTGGCTCTTGTTGACCAGTAAATAGAATCCAACTCAGGCTACAAAGGTAAATCCTCTTACATTCCCACAGTAAGGCCGACCATGCCGTGTATCCGCCAGATATCGTTCTGGGTGTAATCGGGTATAACAAGATCCTCTTCGAAAAAACCGGAAAGGTCAGCACCCATAATGTCCTGATAATCATAAACCCGCTCTTTCCAGTTTGCAGCCTGCACACCAATATCAAGCATCGTGTTTCGGCCAATTCGAACTCCAATTCCGGCGGAATAGAAGAAGCGATCCTGTTCAGAAACACCTCTTACCGGACTGGGGTAGTATGCCACTCCGAACCTTGGCTTAGCGGCATCACCGATGTTAAACGCAAGGCTGCCATGCAGGTTGAATACATCGGTAAATTCCTGTCGGATAGCTTCATTTTCTGTACGTTGCAGTTCCCGTTCAGAAAATGACTGGTCAAGACCGGCAAATTCTATACGTGAATAGTCTACCCATTCGCCTCCGCCGGTAAGTTCAAGCCCTTCAACCGGGGAGAGTGTTACTCCTCCACCGATTCGTACCGGTCTTCTTATATCATAAGAAATCGTTCCTTCAAATTCATCAGCTTCGGTGGTCAGATCTTCAAATGTGGTTTCTATATATGTGTCAAAGTCTTCCTCTATGGATAAGTTGCCCGGTATTTCAGCACTCATACCGATACCCAATGAAGCTGTCGGTCGAAAGATAAATCCAATCCGGCCGGTAAAGCCACTCACGGAAGCCCGGATACGATCTTCAAGTAAGATAGACTCAATGTCATAATCGTTTTCAATATCCCGGGGGCGCTGCTCCTCATAAATCCGGTCATAATGATAGCGGCCGGACGGAATACCGATCGAAGCTCCTACAAAAAGGCCCGGCTGGAATTCCGTAGCTCCATAGAGATAGTATTCGCCGAGATGCCCCCGCTCGGTAATATCAATGTACTGATCCACCCCAACAAACTCAGTGGAAAACGGCGGGCGCCAGCTTGATTCTAAAAAGAAATCCCCGTTTTCTTCAAACTCATCCAGTGCCCAGGCATTAAATGCCGTTGCCCCGTAATAGCCATCAATTTCATAGTCAACCAGAAACAGATCGGTAATGGTGTTATTGGGATTATAGCCCCAAAGGCTTTGGGCCCGGTTATAATCAGCCAGTTGATTATAGCCCAGCCCGAAAACCAGGCTTCCGCGCTCTGTCGGGGCTTTAAAGTTAAATCCGGCCTGGGTGATGGCGGTTTGCGTAGCAGTGGCATCGGTACGATTTCCCAGATAAACGCCCTCCTCCCTGACCTGCCGGGTTCCCAGATCGAAACTAAAAAAGCTGTTTTCAAACAGCGCGGTGGATGCCGGGTTGTACATAACGGCCCCTAAATCCTGTGGTGAGGTATAGGATGGAGCGCCCATGGTTGCGGCATCCTGACCGGGATAAACCATATTGTATCGCAAGGCATCAAACCGGTTTTGGGCTTCTCCGGTGAGCGGGATAACCAGGAGAGTAATTAAAACCAGGATACTCAGAGACGATGATGGAAGCACACGGGTATTCATAACCGATAAAACTATTCGTGTAGGGGAAAAATATCTGGTAAAAAAAGAGGGGCAAACCGTGCCCCTCTTTATTGACGAAATAATATTAATCAAGTTTCATGTTAAGCCAGCGATGTTTTTTCAACATCCTGCTTTTCAATGTTCAGCCGGATAACCGGCATCTGCTCAAGCTGATGAAACAGCATGGCTTCATCATTTCCGCGATCCCTGTTTCTTGATGAGGAGCCCGAAGAAGACGACCTGCTGCTTCGGGACCTTGTGGCACCACTGCTGTTGCTGCTCGATGATCCTCTTGATCTCACCGAACCGCTGCTGCCACTCCGGTTTCTGCTGCTCGATCGCGCATCCTGCGATGACCGGGTTGTACCTCGTGACCGAACTGCCGACCCGGATGACGACCGTCCTACAGTTCCTCTTGATCTTATAGTAGCCGATGATCCTCTTCGATCCAGACTGCCGGACGTCCTTACATTCGTACTGCTTCTTGATGAAGATATGCCCCTTAAATCGGAAGCATTTCTTCTGTTGAGTACGGCTTGCCGTTCACGTTCACTGTTGACAGCGCGCTCCCGAACATTGTTGCCTACTGCAGCCGTAGCCATGCTTCTTGATGCTGTACTTCTGTTAATCATCACACCGTCTTGCGCTTCACGGCCGGCCACCGAGGTTCGCAGTGATCTGGTAACCCTGGAAGGCTGATCGTAGAAGTAATAATAGTTATAAGCTACATAGGCAGGACGGAAGGGTGAATACCCATAATGTCTCCACGAGTAGTGGTGATAGGGTCGATAGTAGAAAGGATCGTAAAATCCATAACCGTATCCGAAGTAGAACGGATCGTAATACCTTCCGAAACTCATACCAAAGCTAAAGCTGTGGTAATGACGCGGGAAGTAGGAATATCCAAAACGATGCGATCTCAATGCGCGACGATGATCCCGGTAATAGATTCCGGCATCGAACCAGCCGTCACCGTAGCCCAGGTCATAGGCATCCTGGCTTTCATAAGCTGTGCCGCGATCACGCTCCACAGGTTCACTCACTTTAAGCTGCGTATAACATCCTGATAACAGGAAACCGGCCAGCAGGAGGGGGAGTATGTATCTCAATGTTTTCATGGTAACCACGCTGTTTTAATGTATCAATGGTTTTTATAACCGGCCTTTTTTCGGGTTACACGTTCAAAGTACAAATTGACTATGCAATTCGCAACTTTATTGCAACTCACTTACAATAACGAATTTCTTGATTTAAAAAGTTCAATCATTATAAGCTTTCTAAGGTATAAACGTAGCAGGGGCTGCATTCAATACGCCACAGCCCGCTGCAGTTACGATTTTTCTACTACCTTAGACGAAATACGTGGTCACCGGGTTCTCATATTATCCGGCAGGTTTCACCCCAGATACACGCGAAGGGCCATACTCCGGTTGTGATGGCGTAGTTTTCGAAGTGCTTTTTCCTTGATCTGCCGCACCCGTTCACGAGTAAGATCAAAGCGTTCGCCGATCTCTTCAAGTGTAAGCGAGTGTTCCCGGCCGATTCCGAAATAAAGCCGGATTACTTCCGCTTCCCGGCTGGTAAGTTTGGACAGCGCTCTTTCAATTTCAACCTTCAGGGATTCGCCCATCAGGTCCATATCCGGATTGGGGGTTTCCTCATTTTCCAGAACGTCGAGCAGCCGGTTGTCTTCGCCCTGTGCGAAAGGCGCATCCACTGATAGGTGACGGCCGGAAATTTTAAGCGTATCCGATACCTCGGAAACCGTCATTTCCAGACTTTCCGCCAACTCAGCAGCTGAAGGAACCCGCTCGTATTCCTGCTCCAGTTTGGAAAGCTCTTTTCCGATTTTATTCAGTGCGCCTACCCGGTTTAAAGGAAGCCTTACAATCCTGCTTTGTTCGGCAAGTGCCTGAAGAATAGATTGGCGAATCCACCAAACAGCATAGGAAATAAATTTAAATCCCCGGGTTTCATCAAATCGCTTGGCAGCTTTGATCAACCCGAGATTACCTTCATTAATCAAATCTCCGAGAGAAAGCCCCTGATTCTGATACTGTTTGGCTACCGATACCACAAAGCGAAGGTTGGCTTTTGTAAGTTTCTCGAGCGCTGCCTGATCTCCCTTTTGAATTCTTTTAGCTAATTCTACCTCTTCATCGGGAGTGATCAGGCTAACCTTGCCTATTTCCTGCAGATAGCGGTCCAGTGATTGGGATTCCCGTGTGGATATACCGCTTGGACTCGGATTTTTTGGTTCTTTTTTCTTCTTATTAGCCACAAATGCTCGCTTTGGTTCTGAAAACTATAAATTTAAAATTCACGAATTGCCGCGAAGGTAAACTAACCTGCAAATATATTCGAATATGTCATAAAAAACCATACCCTCACGACCGGTGCAACTTGCAACGATGTTATGATCATGTTGTTGTCTGATGACTAAAAAGTTGTCTCTAATAAAACCTCTGGAATCATCGGGGTTGCAGCCCGATTTGATAGTCAAAACTTACGTTCATTAAAACAGCCCGGCAAAAGCCATTGGCTAAAGTTTGCCATCGTGCAAGTTTCATTTCAGAAACGATGTTCCCGGAAACGGATTGTCAATATCAAAATACTTACATACCGATGCGGCAATATCTGAAAAAGTCTCACGGGTACACAAATCACCGGCAATAGACCGGCCGGCCGGATAAACCAGTAACGGGGTGAATTCCCGGGCATGGTCGGTACTTTCCGTAGTCGGGTCGTTCCCGTGATCTCCCGTTATAATCAATAGGTCATCGTCCTGCAGTTCCTTCAACAAGTCCGGAAGATGGCGGTCAATTTCCTCCAATGCCCTGGCAAAACCGGTTACATCATTACGATGACCGTAAACCTGATCCGTATCAATCAGGTTAGCGAATATAAACCGATTAACGTGCCGCTCTTTGGCCGTATCGATCAGTTGTTGAAGACCTTCGGCATTGCTTTTCGTTCGGCGGATCAGGTCAAAGCCGGTTTCGGCAAACAAGTCGATAACCTTACCAATGGAGACGGTCTCAATACCCTTTTCCTGTAAATAGTGCGGCAGGCATGGCTGCGGTGGAATCAGCGAGTAATCATGGCGTTGGTCCGAAAGGCGGTAAAAACTCCCGGGCTCTCCGGTGAACGGCCGGGCAATCACCCTGCCCACACCATGTTCCCCCGTCATGATGTGCTCTCGCGCCGCTTCGCACCATTGGTACAAAGTCTCAACCGATGTTACGCCTTCGTGTGTGGCCA
>SLQI01000320.1 GCA_007131535.1 Balneolales bacterium
TCTCTATGGGACTCAGCCCTTATTTCATATGGATGTCCATTAGCATCTTCAAATTGAATCCCAAAATCTCTCTGCGGAAACCAATCTTTTTGGGAATGGGTTAGTAAATCATCCTCATCGTCCGGTGGAGGAGCTCCGCCACCACCGCCTCCGTTATCATGGCAGTCTTGAGTGCCAATGATTAGCAAGATTGGGTCGTCATGACAATCTTGTATACCAGCCTCATCGTCTGCATAGGGATTATTCACCTTCTCAGTACGAATTCTGTTGGGAGTAATGTGATATAAAGTATCCCCCACAACAATTCGCCCTTGTTGATTAATGAAATGGAGGTCAATAGGCAATAGTTTGTGCTTGCCAATCAACCTTTTTGTGGCCCGGGCAACAGGTATCGGTTCCCCCTGCTTCTGGTAGTGCATTTCTGTTTGAGCCTGTACGAGTTCAAGCTCCTCAGGTCCCGCGAATACGTTTACATCAAATGTAGTGTCTGTTAACTCGTACCCTTTCGTGTCTCCGTATTCGTTCTGGGTTAATGTCAGCGTCATTTTATCGTTACCGCTCCTTTCCTGATAGGCCTCATACATTTCGTTAACATAAGCTGTGTCTAACGTTAGCCTATTGTACTTGTCTTCCAAAATAGACAAGCTTTGCTCACTGTTTTTTGATCATCGTACACTTGATCACAGGCGACCCCGGCAAAACCGAGGATTATTAAAAAAGTGAAATTTCGCATGAAAAGTTATTTTTAGTGAGTGTTAGCTGTTTTAGGTGCTAATATACATGTGTTTGTATGTCAGAGCTCCAAGCATAACTCTCATATTTTAACTTAACTTGAAAAATCCTTTGAAAAATCTTGTGAATTTTCTCCCCCCCCGATAGGCTGAAGGAGTCATACCCGTGCAGTTGGCGAATGCTTTGGTGAACGCGGATTGAGTTTCAAACCCGGCCGCTATCGCCACCTGAAACAGGTTATCGCCGTAACCGGTCTTTATGAGTTTCTGTCCCAGGGCGACCCGCAGGCGCCTGATATACGTTTTAGGACTGTAGCCGGTGCAAAGTCTGAACCGGCAGATGATGTCGTTCTTCTTCCATTCGGTACGTGCAAAGAGCTCCTCTACGGTTAATCCGGGGTCGGTGAATTCCTCGTGAATAATGCGGAGCCAATGCTCCACTTCAGGCGGTACCGAGGAGGACGCGGCTGCCTTTTCAGACAGTACCTGGTCTTTCAATTCATGAAGCCGGGTAGTTGTTATAGGGGTCATTATGTCTCCCTTAATTAAACGATCACAATGAGATAGAGATATTCGCAACTCAAATTTCGGATGGAAACATAGTAAAGGAGAGTGGTAATGTAAATACGTAGAAATACGGATATTATCACGATGTATATCAAAAATGCAGGTTGTGACTGACTGAATTTATGAAAAACAGTGTTGTCCATAGGTCACAAATCAAAAATCACATATCGTTAATCTGCTATCCGGCGGCATTGCCTTGATATCCGAGCATCGGCTAAATTTTTTGACTCACCTCGGACATCTACCCCTGTTTTGCCGGATTAACGATAGCAGATTAACGAGATCAGATTTTTGATTTTCCTTGATTTTTGTAAACCCACGTTCCATCCGCAATAATCAGCGGTTTTAAACCTGCTTATTATGGTGATAAAACCAATACCAATTCTCAGGGTGATTTAATACCTTCAAAGGAAATGGATTAGATCCATCAGAGATTTTACGGATGATAATTCAGAACCCTGTATTAAATGAAACCGTCATGTTGTCAAAATTGAATGCCCTGTTTTTTAGTTTGATTATACTGCTACCGCTCATTTCATGCGCACCGACCGAAGAAGTCGCCGCACCTGAACCCGAAGAGGTGGATGAATTTCAAATCACCGAAGCCGATTACGACCGGGCCGCTTCGCTGATGAGTTGGAACCTCTCGGATAAAGTCTTTCGGAACTCCATTTCTCCGAACTGGATGGATGATGATCAGTTCTGGTACCAGGTTTCAGCCAGGGATGGGGAGATCTATTACTGGGTGAACCCCCATGACCAAACCCGTGAACGCGCTTTTGACCATCAACGGCTGGCAGATGCCATTGAAGCGGTTTTAGAACAAGAGCAGGATCCGTATGATCTGCCACTCAACGATCTTGAAATTGCACCTGACCGCAGCAGCCTGTCTTTTGTTAGGGATGACGATATCTTGACCTGCCATCTTGAAAACTATGAGTGCGAAATTACCGATGAAGTCCCAAAATCTATTCCACATTCAGTAGATTCGCCCGACGGCCGGTATTCCGCTTATATCGAAGATTGGAATTTGTGGGTCTATGACCACGAGAAAGAAGAACGGGTGCAGCTGACTACAGAAGGAGAGTACCGCTATGGTTTTGCTTCCAACTCTCAGGGCTGGTTTCAGGCGGATTGGCCTGTACTCAAGTGGTCAGATGACGGCAGCCGCATCGCCACTTTCCGTCAGGATGAGCGAAACGTGCCTGAAATGCACCTGCTGGAAATGCAGGAGGGGCGTCCGGCATTGGAATCCTGGCCTTACGCGCTACCCGGAGACGACGATGATGAAGTGCCCATGCTCGAACGGGTTGTGATTGATGTAGAAAACCGTGACAAAACCTGGCTGGATGTGGAGCCGGATCATCAGCGAACTTCTAACTGCTGCGGACTCACCCGCGGCACGGATTGGGCTGATAATCAGTGGAACGTAGATGCCTCCCGGCTGGCATTTGTATCTACATCGAGGGATTATAAAACCGTAACCCTGCGTGTCGCCGATCCGGAAACAGGAGAAGTGGAAACGGTATATGAAGAAACGGCTGAAACCTTTTTTGAATCCAACCTGACTTCCCGTGGCATCCCGAACTGGAGAGTGCTGCACGATAGCAACGAATTTATCTGGTTTACCCGGAAGGATGAATACGGCCACCTCTACCTGCACGATCTGGAAACCGGCGAATTGAAAAACCGGATCACCGAAGGGGAGTGGAATGTAGTCGATATCCTGCATATTGATGAAGAAGCGCGCGAAATTATCTTCACCGGAGCCGGTAAAAATCCGGAGCACGACCCCTATCATCAGCATCTTTATCGTGTAGGGTTTGACGGAGGTGAAGTTGAGCATCTCACGAAACAGGAAGGCAATCATCAGATATCGCTTTCACCTTCAGGAACCTATTTCACTGATACCTGGTCTGATTTTACCACACCTCAAACCATCGCGCTCAGAGACCGCACCGGGGATGAGGTCCTGGAACTTGAACAAGCGGACGTAGAATTGCTGTACGAGGAAACAGTTTGGAATGCGCCGGAGTCTTTCACCGTAAAAGACCGCAACGATGAGTATGATCTGTACGGTTTGATGTTCAAACCTTCGGATTTTGATCCCGATAAATCGTATCCGATCATCAATCACATCTATCCGGGACCGCAGTCCGGAAGCATTGGCAGCCGTTCATTTACGGCATCCCGCGGCGTTGCTCAGGCACTGGCCGAACTCGGTTTTATTGTCGTCCAGATTGATGCGTTAGGCAGCAGTCCGTTGCGAACCAAATCTTTTCATACGGCCTATCAGGGTAACATGGGGGATAATGGTCTGCCGGACCAGAAAGCGGGCATGAAGCAGCTCGCCGAGCGTTACGAGTGGATCGACCTGGAACGGGTGGGTATGTTCGGACATTCCGGCGGTGGTTACGCCACGGCGGCGGCTCTGTTCAGGCATCCCGACTTTTTCCATGTTGGGGTTTCCAGTGCAGGTAACCACGATAATACCGGCTACACCTATTACTGGGGTGAAAAATTTCAGGGGCTGCGGGAAGAAACCGAAGATGGTGATACCTATGACAACCAGGGAAATCCGGCCGTAGCGAAAAACCTGGAAGGGGAACTGCTCATCTCTTACGGTACCATGGACAGCAATGTGCATCCCAACATGACCAAGCAGGTCATTGACGAGCTCATCGAGCACAACAAAGATTTTGACCTGATTGTGATGCCGAATCGCGGGCACGGTTATGCCGGTGAGCCCTATCATATCCGGCGTACGTGGGATCATTTTGTGCGTCATTTGCTTAATACAGAACCCCCGGAAGAATATGAGCTTCGCTAAATCAGTCAGATGCTCTTGCATGTAGTTAAACCCGCCTTCCGGATTTAACCGAAGAGAAATCTTTGGAAATGAATTCGGAAGGCACTCCTAAATGTATTTGCTGCATACCGGAGTTGAGTTACTTGCCGGCTTGAGTTCGATTCTAATTTTTTATCGGCCAAGCGGTAGTTTTTAGGCACTTGATAGGTTTGTTGCCGGGAGCTGGTCAACTACCTCGGCTGTTATCAGCTTCGCTTCAATCCATTTCCGTTGACTTTAGTCAACGGTTAAGTGCCTCCCCCCTGATATAAACGCGGGGCTTTAGCCCCGCGCGTTCCCGCTCCCAAATCACAATTTCAGCCATCCTTCTTCTCCAATCGAGGTACCCCTACATGGAAGAATTTTTAATATTTGTCAAACTACCTATACGGGGCTAAAGCCCCGTTTGTGGTTGGTAGGGACGCCGTTTAGCCGTTGACTGAAGTCAACGGAAATGGATGAGTGCTGTGTGGGAGACTTAGGGCACTCAAACCAAAAACCGAGAGGTGAGGAGATCATATTCCGTTTTGGCAGTTTTGTCGTACTTCTGACGATCAAAGCATATCTGACCTGTTATCGGAAAAAGCTCTGTATTAATAAAATAGTGTAACACCTTTACCGGATTTCCGTAGGTCAACAGTTGAGTGAAGTGTAAATCCCGTAGCAGGAGTCAAAATGTTTCTTGTCTGACGGGATGATCAGAAGTTTTGTGCTGTTAGTCAAACCGTGTTTTTAAATACCGAGGGAAATGAGAAATGCTGAGTTCTATCTCTAAGGAAAAAGGAAAAGTTATGTTAATTGCATACAGCAAAGATCAATCTGCTGATTTGGGTTATCAATTCCAGGTGGAGGGTTATCAGGTTATTGTTGCATCGGATTTTACTGAGGGCATGAACGGCATTGAATCTCACGATCCGGATATAGTAATACTTTGTTTGAGCAAACCCGGGCTGGACGAATATGATTTTTTAAAGAGATTGAAGAGTATATACCCGGAAACCCCGTGTCTCATAATTGCAAAAGAGGGTGGAGAATTGGATAAAGTACGAAGTTTCCGTCTCGGCGTTGATGATTATGTTACACATCCATTCGGCTTTTTGGAGTTGATCTCACGCATAGAAGCCATTATGAGAAGAA
>SLQI01000369.1 GCA_007131535.1 Balneolales bacterium
TCATTGATCTGCATCGCCTTCTGCATGATCTCACGGTATTGTTCCGGTGTTTCAGCACGCATACCTACAGCCCCGTAGGATTCGGCCAGGGCAACAAAATCCGGATTGCCGCTTTCAAGATGAGAGTGCGAATACCGGCCTTCGAAGAATAGCTCCTGCCACTGGCGGACCATCCCGAGGTAGTTGTTGTTCATGATGACCACTTTAACAGGGATGTTGTAGGCCACGGCTGTTCCAAGCTCCATCGCTGTCATTTGGAAGCCACCGTCGCCGGTAATACAGACTACATCGCGATCGGGGCAGGCTACTTTGGCGCCGATTCCGGACGGGAAACCGAAGCCCATCGTACCGAGTCCGCTTGATGAGAGCCAGCTTCGCGGGTGGTTGAACTTGTAATATTGCGCCGCCCACATTTGGTGTTGCCCGACGTCAACGGTTACAATAGCTTCGCCCTTTGTGATTTCAGACGTCATTTCCATCAGGTGTTGCGGTGCGATCCCGTTTTCCGGCTTGTTGTAGCGAAGCGGGTGGTTAGCTCTCCATTCATCGATCTGTTTGTACCAGTCATCAAGCTCAAGTGGTTGAACGAGTTGATTCAGCTGTTTCAAAACAGATTTTGTATGTCCGATGATAGGTACTTCAACCTGCACATTCTTGTTGATGCAGGAGGGGTCGATATCGATGTGAATCTTTTTGGATTTGGTGGAGAACTCATCCACTTTGCCGGTAACCCGGTCATCAAACCGAGCGCCGACCGCTACCAACACATCGCATTCCTGAATGGCCATGTTGGCCCACCAGGTGCCGTGCATCCCCAGCATTCCGAGGGATTGCTTATCATTTTCCGGATAGGCGCCGAGGCCCATCAACGTAGTGGTAACCGGGGCTCCCGTCGTTTTTGCCAGTTCCTGAAGTTCATCCCAGGCCTCCCCCGAAACCACGCCGCCACCGGCATAAATCAAAGGTCGTTCAGCCTGTTTAAGTAATTCCGCCGCCCTGCTGATCTGACCGAAATCACCTTCCTCCTGTACATTATATCCGCGAATACTCACCGCGGCATTCGGAGAATACATACCGGTTGAATTCAGCATATCTTTGGGCAGATCGACGAGTACCGGACCTGGCCGGCCGGTTCGGGCCACATGAAAGGCTTCCGGGATAACCCAACTCAGGTCTGCGGCATTTTTAACCAGGTAACTGTGTTTGGTGATGGGCCGGGTAATACCGATGGTATCGGCTTCCTGAAAGGCGTCGTTGCCGATCATGGTTGAGGGCACCTGCCCGGTGAAAACGACCATCGGAATGGAATCCATCATCGCAGTGGTGATCCCGGTTACCGCATTGGTAGCGCCGGGACCGGAAGTAACCAGTACTACACCGGGTTTACCGGTTGCGCGTGCGTATCCATCGGCGGCATGCGTCCCTCCTTGTTCGTGACGAACCAGGAGGTGTCGCAGTTCAGGAGTTTTATACAATTCGTCATACAAACCGAGCAGTACACCGCCGGGGTATCCAAAAATGGTATCCACACCCTGGCTCAGCAGGGATTGAATGAAAATCTGAGAACCTTTGAGTTCAACGGCATTTTTATCGGTCTGGATCGCGCGAAGTTTTTGATCTTCGTGGTCCGCTCGTCGGCTTTTGGCGTTGGCTGTTTTCATGAACCTCATGGTTTTCCCAGAGGTCATTGCCTTGGAGCCTTAGAATGCGATATGTGTGGGTATAGTAATTCGGTGGGCTGTCGGGAATGACCTCTGGAGTATGTTACTTAATTAGAATTAGTAGGCCAGAGATAATTCCCGAAATGATCGGTAGAATAATAATAGAAATAATAATACCAATAATAGGCAGGGAAGCGATCAATGCACTAATATCCACACGAGCGGCTGCCTGAGCACCGTCGGCCAAAACAGAGTTGGTATGTGTGGTAGTGTCGTGCACTGCGTAATGGTTATTTCTATTACATTCGGATCATTCAGTCGCAAAACTGTGCATAATTGAAGGTGATGTCAACCCCTAACGCAAAATTATTTTTAAAATATAGAAATTATTCACGACTTTGTGTTTAATATTTAATATAAATCCTTTTAATTACATAAATATTTTATCTCATTACACCATTTCTCTTAAATTTCAATAATTCTAAAAGCGCTTTCAGTATTATTTTTGCTGTTATTTCATTTTCAAGTGGATCACGTACGATTAACTCTGATTCATATTAAGCTATTACCATCTTCAAAGAGCCGGCTGCCGAAACTTATTTTGCATCTTTTGAATACCTGTTTCGTCTTTTAGGGTGAAGATGAAACAATAATCTATGCTACTTCTATGACAACTGCAGCATTCCATAATATTTATGAACGTTTCGGGAACCGCATTCGCAGATTTGTGGCGCACAAGATAGCCGACCCTTCTTATGTGGATGACCTGGTCCAGGAAATATTTATTAAAGTTCATAATCACATTGATGAACTGCAGGATGAAGAAAAGCTGGATGCCTGGATTTTCCGTATCGCCCGAAACCGGGTGACGGATTATTATCGGACAACCAAAACTCATCAACCTATTGATGCATCCGAGCCCGCTGCACCGCCCCGTGATTTTTCTGATTATGAACTGGTTTTCGACAATGATATCCGCGAATGGATTGATCAATTACCCGATAAATACCGGCAGGTGCTTTACAAAACCGAGCTGGAAAACCGAAAATATGCCGAGGTGGCCAAAGAACTCGGACTGAGTGTACCGGCTGTTAAATCCCGCGTACTACGCGGCCGGGAAAAGATCAAGCAAATGCTGCTGGAATGCTGCCACTTTGAGTTTGACCGCCTCGGCGGAATCGCCGATTGTACCCCGAAGAAACTCTGTCCCGATTGTGATAGTGCAGAGAACTGATTAGATCGCTAAAAAGGTAGAATGATATAAGCTCAACTACCCTTCTGTGCAGATAGCGCACTTCTCCACACTCTCAGAACTTAAAACACCAATGACAACTAATACAATAATATCTTATGCCTAATAATCTTAAATCCATAGTAAAAGAAAAGTACAGCGATATCGCCCGCCAATCTCAACAAGGCTGTTGCGATACCGGAAATGGTTGCGAAATCATGGCCGAATCCTATGATACCCTGGATGGCTACAACCCGGATGCCGATTTGAAACTGGGATGCGGGATTCCCATCGAATATGCCAAGCTTCGGCAGGGTCAGCATGTCCTGGACCTGGGCAGCGGTGCGGGTAATGACCTGTTTGTAGCCCGGTCTGAAGTGGGTGAAACCGGCCGCCTTGTCGGGCTGGATTTCTCCCCGGAAATGAATCAAAAAGCAGAAGAAAACCGCCGGAAGTTAGGCTTTTCCAACATGGAGTTTCACACCGGAGAAATTGAAGAAATGCCCTTCCGGGATTCTACTTTCGATGTTATACTCTCCAATTGTGTATTGAACCTCGTACCCGACAAACAGGCGGCTTTTTCCGAAATACACCGGGTACTGAAACCCGGCGGTCATTTTGCAATTTCGGATATTGTAACTGAAGGCACCATGGACAAAAAGGTACAAGAATCCGCCGAACTCTATGCCGGTTGCGTTTCAGGTGCAATTGATAAAGAAGAATACCTGGAGCTCATTCGTCAGACCGGTTTTAAAGAAGTAGCCATTAAACAGGAACGTCGGATTGAAATTCCTGAACAATGGTTCGAGGAACAACTCGGAGAGTTAATACCCGCTGATGATGTCAGGATTCAGAGTATTACGGTTTTTGGAGTGAAGTGACGCCGAAACCGGTTGATGTTTGCCACAAGTTACTTCCCGGATAGGCACTTTACCGGGTAGCAGTTGTGTTTGGCTACTTGCCGACAGCCCGATTGCATCGGACAGCCGGCTTGCCAACAATTGCCGGCTGTCGGACATAGGCCGGCTGCCGGCATCTACCCACTACAGTTCAGTAAATGGGTTCTCCGGGTTGGAAATATTCGGTGAATGAGTTACTGTTTGGGTGATGTTGGTGATGCCGACAGCCCGGCAAGGCCGGACAGCCGGCGGAAAAGACCAGGCAGCCGGCGGAGTTTGAGTGCCGGTGAGAATATTTTATTGAGCGATTTGGTTGCGAAGGGCGCGACCGAATCCTTCGTTGTTAACGGGACGGTTGGATTCCCATACCGGATGGCCGTTAACCCAGATGCGCTCCATACCTTCAGCAAGTTGATGCGGGTCTTCAAAGTCGGCGCGGTCAACGACTTCATCCGGGTCAAACACCAGCAGATCGGCGGCGAAGCCCTGGCGGACGTATCCTCTGCGGAGGTCTACTTTTTCAGGATCATCCAAACCAATGATTGAAGCCGTCTGGCCCGACATCTTCCGGATAGCTTCTTCTAACTCCAGAAATCCACCTTCGGATGTATACTCGTTGATTACCTTCGCAAATGCGCCATATCCGCGTGGATGACGCATCGTAGGGCTGCCGTCGGACGATATCACCGTATGTTCATCCGCGATAAATGTTTTCATTACTTCCTCATCCATCACAAAATACGCGGCACTTTCACTACCCGGACCCATTTCGATCAGTACCTCTTCAAACGGTTGACCTTTCTCCTCTGCAACTTCGGCCAGCGTTTTCCCGGCAACATCTCCCGTGCCGAACAACGTGGCTTGCGGACCATTCCGGGCATTAACCCGGTTGCGCAGATACTCAGCAAGATCTTCCCTGCGCTCTTCCACCACTTCGTCGTAATCGTTCGGCGGCCTTGCCCAATCAGGAAACACTATGCTGATGCCGGTAAAACTGGCATTATACGGATAGACATCAGCCGTGATTTGAATACCTTCGGCACGGGCATCATCCATCATATGCAAAATCCGATCGGCCTGTTCCGGATCATCCCCCAGAACAATCTTCAAATGTGAGGCCTGAACCCGGGCTCCGGATTGGCGCCCTTGTTCTATCAGCTCCTTCAAGGAATCTTCGATTTTGTCATAGTCCTCACTTCGCATGTGGCTGATAATAACCCCATCATACTCAGCGACAGGTTCGGCTATGGCTACCAGCTCTTCCATTTCAGAATGCTCGCCATAGTTATACTCCAGCCCGAGTGACAGACCAAATGCTCCCGTTTCAATCCCCTCGAAAACCATGTCCACCATGCGCTGCAAACCATCCTCATCCGGATCGTCATGCTCTACTCCGGAATCTCTTCGGATGGAATTATGGCCGACTAAATAGCCCACATTGACAGACGGCTGTTTCTGATCCACCTCATCCAAAAGGTCCGCAAA
>SLQI01000397.1 GCA_007131535.1 Balneolales bacterium
CCATTGGCAATTTTTAAGCGGAATCGAATCCGGCTTTTAAATGTCCGAATGTCAGCTTTTCTTTTCGGTTTGTTCAGGATCCGACTGTTTTTCCTTGCCGGCATCGGATTTGTCAGATGAGGATTTTCCCTTAAACCCTTCTTCCTGGCCTTTATCGATTTCTTTCTGAATATCATCGGAAGCTTTTCGGAATTCGTTAATTCCCTGCCCGATACCCCGAGCCAGCTCCGGAATTTTCTTAGCACCGAATAATAACAGGATCACCAACACGATGATGATCATCTCAGGCCCGCCGGGCATGCCTATCAAAAATACGCTTTGCATGAAACGATTTTTTTAAATTTATTGCGATTAATAGATAATAATACAAGATACAAAACATTTTATTCATCACCTTAACGGGCAAAATTAAATAATAGTAGCCCCGTTACGGCCTTGAAATTCTCTGAAAAGTTGATTTATTAATCTGCAAAATACAGAGAATCATCACGTTAAACATGAAACTTAGCTTATGATCTGGACGGTTGAATTAGCAGCAACACTCGAAGAAGCTCCCTGGCCGGCTACGCGACAGGAGCTCATCGAATGGGCAGAGCGCAACGGTTGCCCCCAACAAGTGATCGACAACCTCTATGAGCTTGATGAGGAGGACGAAACTCCGTACGAAAGTATCGAAGAGATCTGGCCCGACTATATAATGAAGGAAGACTTTTTTCACGGTGAAGAGGACGAGGGATTTGACTACGACGATGTGTAAAAGCTGAAAATTGACTATCTTTTTGTGTCAGGCGAAGGTGCTCGGCTCCTTCGCCTTTTTATTGTAACGTCATAAACATCCGGGCCATTGAAACGGTCGTGCTATTTGTACTGGGTTGTAACATTTGCTTTTATTATCAGCCTACCACTCCCTGCTCATTCTACTCTACTCGATGAGTCTGAAGAGGATGAAAAGGTTGTCCGCAATATCCGGTTTGTGGGCAACGACAACATCGCTACCGGCGAACTCCGAAGCGTCATCCGTACCCAAACCAACAGAAGAGTGCTCGGTATTCCGGGAGCTACTCTATGGTATGGCATGTATCGTCTTTCCGGCGGGCGGTTTGGAGAAGAGCCTACCCTGCTCGACCGCGAAGTCGTCAGCCGGGATATTGAGCGTTTGAAAAATCATTACGAGAGTCAGGGATACCTGACAGCCCGGGTTGACACCCTGATTGTAGAGCTCAATGAAAACCACGTAGAGGTATCCTTTACTATAGAAGAAGGGGCTCAGGCTATGATTACGGAAGTCATCTATAACGGCCTGCCCGAATTTGAAAGTGATCGAATCAAACGTGATTTCTTCCGACGTAGTGACCTGATCGACTCGGAAATTAACGACACCACGTTTTCTTCTAAACTGCCGTTTACATTTGACAACGTTGTAGCCGAACGCCGACGGATCATCGACTTTCTTCGTAATCAAGGCCACGCTTCCGTTCAGCGGGATTCCGTACTGACCATCGTCAGACAGGAAAGCGATGACGATACCGAACTTGAGGTCATGTTTCAAATCAATCCCGGCCGGGTGTATCATTTCGGGGATCTGTACTTGAATGTTTACGGTCCGGATGAGACTAATAACCCCGATACGGAGGAAAACGTCTACGAAGGGCCGCCTTATGCGCTTGAAGGGCACACTATTTACATGAGCCGTGCCAAAAGCGGACAGATCCGCGCAGGGCCTTTGCTTGAACACATCCTGTTTAAACCGGGTGAGCGTTATAATCACGCGCTGTATAATCAAACCGTAAACCAGTACCAGAACCTGGACATGATGTCGGTGCGTCAATTCGGGCTCAGCAGGGATGGAACCAGTCCGGACTTTAGCCAGGATTATCTGCCCGTACGCATTGACCTTCAGACCCTGCCCCGCCATCGCATCCGCGGGGATCTGTTCGGCATGCAGCGGGCCGGGTTTGGTGCGGGAGCCGGACTCACCTATACCAATAACAATATCTTCGGCGGTTCGGAGGTCTTCGATATAGGTGTAAAAGGCAGTTTCGAGTATGTAGGCGACAGCGGGGCTTTATCGGGGGATCAAAACTTTTTGCGAAGTTTGGAGATCAGTCCGGAATATACCGTCCCGAGACTGAACGCCCCGTTTTTCTGGTTGAATAACCGGCCGAATTTCTATAACACCCGGACCCGGTACACCCTGTCGCTATCGCAGGTGCGGCAGCAGAATTTTAATATTAATGCCAACATCCGCTTCATCAACCAGTTTGAAGTATTCCATAACAACCAGCTCTCAAGCCAGCTTAACCTGATCGAACTGGACTGGGTTGACGCGGAGGCCACCGATGAGTTTGAAGAGCAGTTGCGCGAGCGCGTTCGGGACCCCATTCAGATCGAGCGGATTCTGGACGACTTCAACCCGCAATTCAACTCCGTGTTCCGCTACACCCTGCGCAATATCGACACGAATCCCATCCAGCGGGATTACGGTTTTTTCCAGGAAGCCTCCTTAGAATTCGGCGGCACCCTCCCCTGGATATTTGATCAGTTTATATTCTCACCCGGCGAGCTGACCGGTGATGTGCCGGCGTTATATTTCAGCGGCAGTGAGCTTTCCTACAGTCAGTTCGTCAAAGGCTCACTGGATTTCCGCCGGTATAATGAGGTGCTTGAAAACGGAGTATTCGCGTGGCGGGCTTTTGCGGGGGCGGCTTATCCGTTCGGCAAGAATCCGCAGATCCCGCTGAACCGGCGCTTTTTTGCGGGAGGCAGCAATGATATCCGAGGCTGGCCGGCATTTACCCTGGGACCCGGCAATGTAGACCCGGATACCGATGTGCCTTTTAACGGCGGGGAAATCAAACTCGCCGGATTTCTGGAGTACCGGCACATCTTTCTGCACCAGTTTCTCAACACAGACTGGGGGATCGCCTTCTTTTCCGATTTCGGCAACACCTGGTACGGTCCGCGCACCCAGGCCGAAGGAGGGAATTTCCGGATTGATGAATTTTATGAGCAGATCGCCGTCGGCGGAGGCTTCGGTTTACGGCTCGACTGGCATTATGTTGTTTTTCGAATAGATATGGCCTACCGGATTCACGATCTTCAGGACGGCTGGTTACAGGATGATACGCCCTTTCTGCATTTTGGTATCGGGCACTCGTTTTGAGGAGTGGCAGACAGAGTAACAAAGTGACAAAGTAACAGAGTGACGACGTTGCCAAGCTCTCTTTACCATCCTCCGTCATCCGCGTCAATCTGCGGCAAAAAAATCCGCAACTACGTCAACCGCGGGTTGAATTTTATCCTGGAATCTATCATGTTCCTGCGTTAGCGACTTTAATATTAATACCATTTACTCATGAAGAATCTGAAATCGCAGACTAACATCATCTTCAACTCGCAGTTTTTAAAGCGCCTCTCTCCTTTAGAGCGGTATGAGTTCATCCAGCTGTGCCATGTTCGCAGCTACCGGCCGGAAGAGTATATTTATCATCAGGGGGATCCGGCCACCGGCATGTATATTTTGGAAACCGGACGGATCAAACTGATTGCCGGCAGCGCCGAAGAAGTCGAAACCGCTCCCTCCGCCGAGATAGAACCCCCGGAAAGCTTCGGCGCCTTCAGCGTAGGATACGATGTACGCCGAATGGCCACCGCCCAAAGCATGACCGACACCCGCGTCTACGGCTTTTTCAACTCAGACTTCGAAACCCTGCGCGACCGCCACCCGCGCATTGCCATCAAATTCCTGGAGTCGCTGAACATCGTAATAACCCGTCAGCTCGAAGCCTCCCTGATGAAACTACGCGAAGTCTGCGACCCCAAACAAGCCGCCACACTCATGTTCGACACCTACAACATGGAGCGCATCAACATCGAAGAAGATGAGGCTTTTTAACAACAAAAGCGGGCTGCAGCAAAAGCGGGCTGTCCGGCGCAGCCGGGCTGTCCGCATGGAACCTTGCTGGTTTCTGGTTTGGCATGTAATTTTTTGAAAGATCTATAGCTAATGGCCAAGGAGTCAGCCATAACTTGGCTGTTGTTTTTTGAACCTTGAACCTAAAACCTTGAACATCCACCATCCTCTCCCGGGAACGAACCAACCCCAAATTACCTAAACTTACTTAATTACCTTAATCCCCCCACCCCAAAATAAGCTCCTCTTTACCATGTTCAATGAGAAGCGCCTCAACCTCTTCCCAATTAGCAACTACCTGCCGAAGGTCATACCGCCCTTGTTGGGGTGTGCCGATTTTCATCGGATGAAAGGGAACTTCGAGAAAATCGCACAGCATGCGACATTTGTTTTCGAAATCCCTGACTAAATCCTCAAACCATAGATGTTGTACGGGGTGCTCCGGGTATAACTTTGGTATTTGCTGCTGCCAGTGTTCCAGGGCATTGATGTAGTTGATAAGTTCTTCGGGATTAACCTCTACCTGGTACTCTTCGATATTCTCCACTACTCCGACCCAGATTTTGGTCTGTAATGCCAGTTTATGACTCACAAACGCCTTCAGCGCATTCCGTCGCTGAAGATGGATAATCCGTACCTCGGGGTGCTCAGCGAGCCAATCCCACACCGACCGCTCAACCTTGCGATGCTGTCGATAAAACAGCTTAAACCCCACCGCGCCCGTACCCGGAGGATGACTCCGATAAATATAATTATCCATAAAGTCCTCCACCCGGTTGTCCCGGAGCTTTACAACTTCCGGATCATGAGCCCACCAGCGATAGCCGGGATACTTGAACAGGATTTCCTTATCCCATCCAAACACTTCATTAAAGCAAATGATGTTGGGGTGCGATTTGAGCGCCGTGAAAAGCAGGTTGGAGCCACTGCGGGGGCGGGATAGGATGATGTAGGGGGTGTAGCTATGAGTACCGGAAAGCCAGCCTTTATCATAACATCCATAGCGGGATCGGTTGATGAAAGTTTGAGAAAGGTGTTTTAGTATTTTATACCGGCGCATTTAGTTTAATTGGAAGAAGTTAAGAATTAACTACTTTGATCTTGATGAATCTCAGTCTGATCAAACCCGGATATTGAAAACCCTTTCTCACGAACCAATCTAATTCCGCTAGTCAGACCATTCACTTTTGTATAACTATGACCTATTTGTAGAGATTTATAAAAGCGATGGATTTATAATTAAGCAAATGAAATAACGATAGTGGGTATATTTGTCACTATGTGGAATGGGAGTCGAGTAAAAAAGATGGAGAAGTTTCGATTATTTTTAAAAATGCGATGCATTCTTA
>SLQI01000502.1 GCA_007131535.1 Balneolales bacterium
AGCGCTTCAACTGGTTTTTGGAGTTGGGCATCCGTCCCGAAAAACTGCGCATGGAAGATCATCCGCCCGATCACCTTGCCCACTATGCTAAAGATGCCGCCGATATTGAATACGATTTCCCGTTCGGCTGGAAAGAAGTGGAAGGCGTGCATAACCGTACCGATTTTGACCTTTCCCGCCATAAAGAGTATTCCGGCAAGAAACTCGAGTATTTTGATCCGCAATCTCAAAAACGCTATATCCCCTATGTCGTGGAGACCTCCATCGGGTTGGATCGCTGCGTGCTGATGGTACTGTGCGATGCTTTTCGCAAAGAAGAAGTGCCCGGCGAGAAAGAGGGGACCACGGAGGAGCGCAATGTACTCAAGCTGCATCCGAAGCTGGCGCCGATTACCTGTGGTGTGTTTCCGCTGCTGAAGAAACCGGAGCTGCAGGAGTCTGCTCAAAAGTTAATGAATGAGCTTGCCGAAGATTTCAAAGTTCAGTATGATGAAAAAGGCTCCATCGGCAAACGCTATCGCCGGCTTGACGAGGCGGGGACACCCTATTGCCTCACGGTGGATTTTGACAGCCTTGAAGATCAGTCGGTTACCCTGCGTGATCGCGATTCTATGGAACAGGAGCGAATCCCCATGGAAAAAGCCGGGGAAGTAATCCGCCAAAAAATTAAAGAGTGGAAACCTGATAACAACGGGTGAGAATCGGCTTCAGAAGATAGAATCAACTTTGCTGCTTCGCTTCGTAGTAAGGGATGATTTTATCTTCGAGCAGTTTGAAGATACTTCGTCGGTGACCACGTGAAGATCGCCCGGAGTGGTTTAATGAAGTCGTAACAGCGATCAGGTCAAGATCCGGAATCCAGAATAGATACTGGCCCCCGTGGCCCCAGGCAAAACGGGTGGAGTAGCCGCCGAACTCGTCGACCCACCAATGATAGCCGTACCCGTGATCGTTGAAATTGCTGCGTCCGTAAACTTTAAAACTTTGCTCAATCCAATAATCCGGGAATAATTGCTCTCCGTCGGGAGTGATCCCGTTATTAGCGTAGAGCTGTCCGAAACGAAAAAAGGTCTCCGGACTGAAAGCCATATTATTCCCGCCCAGAAAGTTTCCCTGGGGGTCGCGGTCCCAGGGCGGGATGCGTTCCCCGAAATGGTCAAAAATATATCGCTGTGATAATTCTCTTAAATTGTGACCGGTCACACGGGATAATATAACCCCGAGTATATGCGAATTCCCGGTACTGTAGCGCATTCGGGTGCCGGGCGTCTCCCGCAATTCAGCATTGATCTGATAGCTAATCCAGTTTGAGCTGACAACCCAACTTCCATAATTGTTAAAACTGGTGCTTTCCAGCCCTGATCGCATGGATAGCATATCGTCAAGGGTGATCTCAAATTTTTCAGCCGGCATCGATTCATCAAAATATTCCGGGAGAAATTCGGAAACGGGGGTGTCAAGTGATTCGATCCATCCCTCGTTGAGCGCTACTCCGTATAAAGCGGAAATAATAGATTTGGAAGCCGATTTCATGTTATGAGCGGAACCGGGGTTGCCACCGTTAATATACCATTCATAATAAAGGGTATCCGGCGAACCGAGCAATAAACTCTGCAGATTATCCAGGCTTTCAGCACGGTCGAGAATCTCTTCGGGTTCGGGGGGATTGGTCTCAGTGGCAGCCAATGAAGAAATTCGCGAATCGGTTTCGCCATCAGCATTTTGTCCATTATGATCACAGGAGGCAACGAAAAAAAGCAGTAAATACCAATAAGGTTTGAGTATCATGATATTGGTAATGGTTGCGCGTTAAGCGTGAATTGATTTTGACGGAATATTGGAGTAATCCCGTATACGTTTTTAAAACAAATCCCGACCGACATTAGAACTTACTATAATGCAACTATCAGGGTACGAATCAGGTTCTCTTATAAACACTTCATAAATACCTGTCTGCCGATCTAATTCCGGATTTTATATGACAAAACAAGTTCTACAACGTGGCGGTGTGTTCGCGATATTGCTTTTACTCGCATTTGTTGAAACGGCCTGTGTGATTCAGCAAAACCCGGTTTCCGGCCGGAACCGAATTTTCGGGTATAGCTGGGAGCAGGAATTGCAGCTCGGTAAACAGGCCGATCAGGAAATTTCCGATTTTTACGGAGTATATGAAGACGACCAACTTGACGCCTACATAACACAAATTGGCCAGGAGCTGGTATCCCACAGCCATATGAGACGTGAAGACACCCAGGAACGTTTCCGGGAAACCGAATTTGAATTCCGGGTGCTGGATAGTGAGGTTGTGAACGCATTTGCTCTGCCGGGCGGATATAATTATGTAACCCGAGGCATGCTAATTCATATGGAAAATGAAGCTCAGCTGGCCATGGTGCTGGGACACGAAATAGGCCACGTTGCTGCCCGGCATGCCTCACAGCGTGCTGCCCGCCAACAGGCCGGTCAGGTGTTACTCATAGGAGGGGCGCTATTAGGTCAGGAGCTGCTCGGCCTTCCGGGCCGTGAAATTCTTGAAATCGGAAGCGCGGCCGCTCAACTCATTTTTTTAAGTTACAGCCGCTCTAATGAAAGAGAGGCTGATCGTCTTGGGGTAGAGTATGCAGCCAGAGCGGGCTATAAGTCGGAAGAAGGAGCCGGGTTTTTTGTGACTATGCAGCGCCTGACGGAGCGGGCCGGTGGAGGGCTGCCTAATATTTTATCCTCCCACCCCGATCCCGGAAATCGGGAACGGGATATCCAAAGACGGGCTGAAGAATGGCGGGAACGAGGTTTTGAACAGGAAGAAGTTGGCCGGGATCGCCTGCTGGATCATGTGGACGGGCTGATTTGGGGACGGGATCCGCGGAAAGGATTGATAGCGGAAGGTAATTTCTATCACCCTGAGCAAGCATTTTATTTTCCGCTGCCGTCAGGGTGGCAAACTATGAAACAGCGCCGGCAGGTAATCGCACATACTGAAGATCAGAAAGCAGTGATGCTGTTTGAGCCGTCAACTGCTGAAAGTCCGGAAGAAGCGATCAGACGGATCATTGATCAGGAAAATATGCAGCAGGCGAGCCTGGAAGAAGATCCGCGTAGTGATATCGGGGGCTGGCGGGGTACGGCGCTTATACGCAGTGATGGAACACTGTTGCAGCTTTTTCTCTACGCAGTAAAGCATGACGAGCAGGTTTATCGCTATCTGGGTATTGCCGAAGCCGATGATTTTTCCAACTACCAGTCCGCTTTTTTGAGAAGCGCGCGGGGATTTCAGGAGCTTACAGATCCGGAATATCTCGATATTCAGCCGGTCCGGGTTTCGGTGGAAACAGTTGATCGGGCATCGACATTAAAAGAATTTTTACCCTATAAGCTACCGCGAAATATAGAGGCTGAAGAAATCGCGATCATCAATCAGATGTATCTGGATGATGAAATTGAGCCGGGAACCCGGATAAAAATGCTAAGATGATTGATATACCCTATGTACCCTCCCGGAAAATCCAAAAAACGAACTTTGGCGGAAGGAATGCAAAGATGTATTCTTAGCCCTGCCCATTCTGTTTGCCCGCAATGAGGTTCTCGGCAATTTTTGAGGACGAAAGCACTCCGGGCAGTCCGGCTCCCGGGTGAGTGCCGGCACCGACAAAATACAGGTTTTCAAATTCTTCCGAGCGGTTATGCGGGCGAAACCATGCCGACTGGGTGAGCAACGGCTGCACCGAAAATGCAGACCCCAGGAAGCTGTTCAGCGTATCCTGAAAATGAAGCGGATCGATATAATGTTCGGCAACAATATGTTTTTGCAGATCCGGCAGGTAATTATCCTCCAGAAATTTCATGATACGATCGCGGTAAGTCCCGGCCATCTCACTCCAGTCTATGCCGGAACCAAGATGGGGAACCGGTGAAAGAACATAAAAACTTTCACAACCCGGAGGAGCTAAAGAAGGGTCAGTTGCTGTAGGTCGATGTAAATAGAGGGAGAAATCATCCGCCAGCTTACCGCCGAAAATATCTGCTAAAAGCTCCTTATACCGCTCGCTGAGGATGATGTTGTGATGTTTCAGCCCGGTGTCGGTATACCGGCGATCCGTACCGAAGTAAATCACAAACAGGGACATACTGTATTTCAGGCCTTCGATTTTATGGTTGCTGTAGACCCGCCGGGATTCTTCCGGAATCAGATTGCGGTAGGTGAAGGCTACATCGGCATTGGAAATTACCGAATCGTAATGGAGGTGGGAGCCGTTTTCAAGTTTTAATCCGGTGATTTTACGATTCTGAACGGTAAGCTCCCGAACCTCAGAGTTGTAGTGAATTCGACCGCCAAGTTCTTCAAATAATCTGACCAACCCGTTTACTATACTTCCGGTTCCGCCCATAGCGTAATGGACTCCCCATTCACGCTCAAGGTAATGGATCATCGAATAGATGGAAGTTGTATCAAACGGGTTGCCACCAACAAGCAGGGGATGAAATGAAAAACACCGGCGTAAAAACTCGTGTTCAATGAATTGCCTTACGTACCGGTAGACACTCTTGTAAGACTGAAGCCGGATCAGATCCGGAGCCACCCGAAGCATATCACTGAACCTGAGGAACGGCTGATCGGCCAACTCGACAAATCCTTTTTCAAAAATAGCTTTGGTGGATGATATAAACTGCTTGTACCCCTCTACATCCGCCGGGTTCCATCTTTTAATTTCATTAAGGATAAAGTCGTCATCGTTGTTGTAGTCAAAATAATCACCATAGTGATTGAAAATCCGGTAAAACGGATCGCACGGGACCAACTCGAAGTAGTCTTCCTTCTTTTTACCGGCCAGTTCAAAAAGTTCATCAAACAGAAAAGGAGCCGTTATAACGGTGGGACCGCCATCAAACGTAAAACCGTTTTGTTTGTAGACATAAGCTCTGCCACCGGGTTGGTCCCGCTTTTCAAAAATTTCCACTTCATAGCCGCGGCTTGCAAGACGAACGGCAGCTCCGAGACCTCCAAAACCGGAGCCGATAACAGCAATTTTTTTCATATAAAACTAAATAGTGCCTGTAAGAAAAGTGGTAGTATCGTAAGAAAACGCCAGGATCAAGGCGTGCAAAGCTCCCAATAAGCGCAGTGTACAATGCGTACATGAGCATTTTTGGGACGAGCAGAACGCCGATATTGGCGTTTTCTTACATACACTAAATAAATAAAAGTTGCCCGGGCTCATAATTTATGAAAAAGTTAAATGAGCCAATCTTAATGCCGGGAT
>SLQI01000454.1 GCA_007131535.1 Balneolales bacterium
GTAGATGGCCGGCGCTTTCCCGTGCATCCCTCGTCCACCTATAATAGCAGGTTCAATTTCATAGCCTCGGGATGTGGTTGGGGGGACGTGCCCGGTTTACCCTGGGTTTCGCTCCGCGGGAATCGCTATCGCTCGGTTCGCTCCGCGGGAATCGCTCTCGCTCGGTGCGCTACGCTCCACCCAGCCTGTACCTGTGGTAGGCTACCAACATGACGTCCTTACAGGACGTTTTTATTCACCCATGATATGATCAAAATACAATCCGTTTTGATCCAATCCGCGGAAATAACTATCGGTCACCTCAACAATAATGCACCGACAGAGGGATTAATCGCTTCCGCTGACTTTGGCTTTTTTTATAACGGAAGATTGTCGTGCTTTTTCTTCGGTACCGAGTCCACCTTGTTTTGAATCACCTCAAACGCATGGATTAGCTTCTGCCGGGTTTCGTGCGGGTAAATGACATCATCAATATAACCGCGTTCGGCTGCCCGATACGGATTGGCGAATTTTTCTTCGTAATCGGCCTCCAGTTCCTGCATCTTTTTCTCTTTGTCTTCGGCCTCGGCCAGTTCTTTGCGAAAAATTATCTCCACAGCGCCTTTTACGCCCATCACGGCAATTTCAGCCGTCGGCCAGGCCACATTATAATCCGCCCTGATATGCTTGGAATTCATCACATCATAAGCACCGCCATACGCCTTCCGGGTAATGACGGTTACCTTAGGCACGGTCGCCTCGCAAAAGGCATACAGCAACTTTGCACCGTGCTTGATGATGCCATTCCACTCCTGATCAGTGCCCGGCAAAAATCCGGGAACATCCTCAAAGGTAACCAGCGGAATATTAAATGCGTCACAAAACCGGACAAAGCGGGCTCCTTTAATTGAAGCGTCAATATCCAACACCCCGGCAAGAGCCAGGGGCTGATTGGCCACAACACCTACACTGCGCCCGTTCAGGCGGGCAAAACCCACTACAATATTATCCGCATAATGCTCATGGACTTCCATAAAGGAGTCCTTATCCATAATGCCTTCGATCGCATCCTTGATGTCGTATGGTTTATTGGGATTGGCCGGCACCAGCTCATCCAACGCCTCTGCTTTTTGCCGGTCGGGCTCGGCCGGAATCTGATGAGGCGCTCGTTCTTCACAATTTTGCGGGATATAAGAAATCAACCTGCGAATGCTGTCAAGGCAATGAGCATCATGCTCACTGGCAAAATGAGCTACCCCTGATTTATTGCTGTGAGTTTCTGCGCCCCCCAGGTCTTCCGAACTTACTTCCTCCTGAGTTACCGTCTTCACCACATTCGGACCGGTGACAAACATAAAACTGGTGCTTTTAACCATGAAAATAAAATCCGTAATAGCCGGGCTGTAAACCGCCCCGCCGGCGCATGGTCCCATAATTGCCGAAATCTGCGGAACCACTCCCGAGGCCATACTATTACGCCAGAAAACTTCCGCATAGCCACCCAGTGAGGCTACTCCTTCCTGGATCCGGGCGCCGCCGGAATCATTTAACCCGATGACCGGCACACCGTTTTTCATGGCCAGATCCATGATTTTGCAGATCTTTTCTGCATGTGCCTCAGACAGCGATCCCCCGAAAACCGTAAAATCCTGACTGTATACATAAACAGGTCGGCCGTGAATTTTGCCGAATCCGGTAACGACCCCGTCTCCCGGATAGCTTTGTTTATCCAGCCCGAAATCCCGGCAACGGTGGCGCACATAGGCATCTATCTCCTCAAATGATTCTTTATCCAACAACAGATCGATGCGTTCGCGGGCTGTCAGTTTACCCGATTCATGCTGTTTGGCAATTCTTGTATCCCCTCCGCCTTTTCGGGATTCTTTCCGAAGCTGTTCGAGATCCTGTTGTTTTTCTTTTAATGATTTCGGCAAAATGTAATCCTCCTATTATGTTTTTTGCAGAAAAAACGTCTGCATACGATCTGTAAACTCCACGGCTACATCTGAATACATGTCTACCATATTCCTGCGGAACACCTCCTGGGTAATGAACTTAGCTGCTTCCGACCAGGTATTAAATGTAACAATATGTTCCATGCAACGCTCAAAAGCAGGTTCATCACCGCTAAATAATTCTTCTATAAAATAATCGCGTACATCAGAAATTTCCCCCATCAGCCGATGATATTCATCATCACCCTTTGATTCAGATACGTTTCGAATATCGATTACGGGGTTTCCCTCCTGATCATCCTCGTCCTCATCCTCATCCCGGCTTAACCCCAATCCCGAATCGTCACTTTCTCCGCCCACAAATCGCTGCCACATAGGCACCTCATCGCTGTCTTCTTCGTCAGTTTCGGAGGCCTCATCTTCTTCCACTCCTTCCGACTCCGGCTGCGTACTTTGCTTCACCCATGCCTCACCAGTCTCTTCGATGGATGAAGTCAGCTCAGATTCTTTTACATCGGACTCCTCAGGCTCTTCCGGCTCATCCTCCGAGGTTTCCTGATCACCCTGCCACTCTGAATAGGCATATTGCCGATTATCCTCCTGCTCTTCATCTTCCTGTTCGTCATCCGACTTCAGCGAACCGAACTGCTCAATGATGGAGTTAGCCTCTTCTTCTGCTTCCTGCTGACGGGGGGATGAGGTTTCCGGCGGGGTTTCCGAATCCGCCACCGCCGCCATATCCGGTTGCCCATCAACCGGCTCATCAGATGCTACCTCCGTTTCATACTCGGGTTTGGAAACAATTTCAATAAACCGGCTCCGGCTTACCGCACCATCTTCCTGATCAAAGCGGCCGGCCATGACCTGCTTATCCTTATCTACAAAAAACCGTCGCAGCAGGTCGCTTTCAATTTCTTCTCCCATAAGCTGATACCAGGGCTCGATCAACTGTGCCCAACCAACCGTACTGTAGCCGCTGCTCAGTTTTTCATCAAGTGCGCGGATGAGCTTTTCACATCTGGTACGATCAATCCGGTCCAGTCCCTTCTTTTCCATATACCGGGGTAGCGCCGACTTGAAATGCGGATAGACGACGATCCAGCGAGACCGCTCAACCACCTCTTCGTAGGTAAGCTCTGTATTACGATCGAACAGGTATTCCGGAATTTGTTTTCTTGGCTCAACCAACAAGTCAATTACATCGCCGACGGCGCTTTCAAAAACCGACTTAACATAACTGCTCGGCAGGCGGGTTTCGGCACGGATGGCATCCAGAAATGCCGACCACGCTTTCCGGACTGACTCGGAATTCATATCCGCCCACTCGGTTTCGGGAGGCACCACAGAGTCGGCCAGATTGCGCTTCAACTCCAATACGACACGCTCAACCAGGAAGGATGGTATCTTGCTGACCAACAAATCCTGGGGAGTGTAAAAGGATTGGTTTTCAGGAAGTAATCCGATTAACCGTTCGGTAATTTCGCCTACAACTCGATCCATGGCATTAGTTTTTGCGGAATATATAACTGGTGAGCAGGGTTTACAACCTTTACGGAATGATTCCTGCAGTTTTCAGAAATCAGAAGTTTGTACCCTGCCGGCTTCCCGGGGATAACGGGAATATTCGAAATGTATTTATCATTGCCGGAAATATGCTGTAAAGTTGCCCGCCGATCCTGAAATTGCTTACTTTTGGCCCATGCAACTCGAAGTCAGCTCACTTTCCAAACGGATCGGCAAAAAACTCATCCTGGATGATATCACATTCCGGCATGAGAGGGGCGTCATGGGTATCGGCGGACCCAACGGCAGCGGAAAATCCACACTTATGAAATGCCTTTCCGGGTTGATGAAACCTTCTTCCGGCAAGGTTAAGTGGACCAACCACGAGCAGCAGGAAAACCGCACGATCTGGCAGCAACTGGGTTATGCGGCGCCGTATATTTCGCACTATCCGGAGCTGACCGCCCGTGAAAATTTGCTGTTTCTGGCTAATATCCGAAACCTTCCCCGGCCGGATGAACGGGCAGATGAATTGCTTGCGCAGACCGGTATCGACCACCGCGCGCATGTGCGGTACGGTTCCCTCTCCTCCGGGCAGCAGCAACGTGTGCGCCTTGCGTCTGCACTGCTGCATCAACCCGAAATTCTGTTTTTGGATGAACCCGGCACCAACCTTGATGAGTCCGGGCAAAAAATGGTTAAAGATCTGATTGACCAGGCCCGCTCGAACGGCAACCTAATTCTATTAGCATCCAATGCCCAAGAGGAACTGAATTGGTGTGATGAGGTGTATAGGTTGGATAGCAGCACCTGATTATCGTCTTTGATACCGAAATTTTTTTAGTGCTATTCCCGCCATGCACTGATTCAGTCTGCTGCATGAATGGGGGATGAGGCTCCTTGTAAATCATTAACACTCATATCAAATCACAACCCGGCTACAATGTATTCTGAACAAGACCACCAACTTGCTAAAAAACTCCTTTCTCACAGCACAGCCCTTGAGAAAGGGGAGAAAATATTAATTCAACTTATCGGCTTAAACGGAATTGGATTGGCCCGTGCACTGGTGGAAGAATCCCGTAATATCGGTGCCGATCCGTTTCTGGAACTGCAGGATACCGAAATACAGCGTTTGTTGATTGAAAAGGGAGATCAGGCATTCTGGAAAACCCAGACTGAAATCGATCAGCTCCCGCTGATGAAGCAGATGGATGCGTTTATCGGAATCCGCGCCTCTGAAAATATTTACGAAACCTCCGAAGTTGAAAAAGACGCTTTTAAAGCCTATTCAGCGCATTTCCTGAAGCCGGTGCATTTTAATCAGCGGGTCAACCATACCAAATGGTGCGTGTTGCGCTACCCGTCTCCGGCCTTTGCTATGAATGCCCGGATGACTACTCAATCCTTCACCAAATTTTTCTACGATGCCTGCCTGCTGGATTATGAGAAGCTTCGCAAAGCGATGATCCCGTTGGAAGAACGGCTCCGGGCCGGCAGGGAAATACGGTTGCACGGCGAAGGCACCGACATCTCGTTTTCCGTGGAAGGTCAGGAATGGGTAAGCTGTTATGGCACACGTAACATCCCGGATGGCGAGTTGTTTTCCTCACCCATACGGGATTCGGTCAACGGCCACATCACCTACGCGCCGAGCGTCTACCAGGGCAAGCCGTTTGAAAAAGTGAAACTGTACGTAAAAGACGGGGTAGTCACGGATTTTGAATCCTCCAATCCAGCGGATCTCGAAGCCATTCTGAACACCGACGAAGGCGCCCGGCGATTCGGTGAATTCAGTTTCGGCACCAACCCGGTCA
>SLQI01000142.1 GCA_007131535.1 Balneolales bacterium
AGAATCAAAAGGTGTTCCTGGACCTATTAAAAATTGACCATCAAGCTGGCTCAGATTCCACCATTCACATTTTCGCGATGATCCAGCATTGACTTCAGGCGGTTGGAAAATGTATGATGAGCAAGAGTATAGCTATGCATTGCATTTACATAGTCGTTGTATTTTTGCTCAGACCAGCTCAGAATATCTTCAATCGTATTGATCAACGAAGTGGAGTCAATATAAGTGAGCAGGCGCGGATCGGGATAAAGCTCTCCGTTTTCACCTTCAATGTTGGAAACTACGAGGCTTCCGGCGGCAAATACGTCAAATAGTCTAAGGGTGGCGACATCCGGTTGGTAGATGCGGGTTACATCGAGGTTTATATAGCTGGAAGCGTAGATACGTGGTACTTCATTCAGATGAGCCGCACGCCCCCGGTAGTTCATACCCGGGGTTTTATCGGCTATGAGCTTCCAATTTTCTTCTCCCCAAACATCAATGCCAAAACGGGCTGCCTGGCGAACCATGTGAATCCGGTGGCAGGCGCCACTCCATTCGGCAAGGCTTTTGAGCAGGCTCATGGGTCCCTGCTCGCTTTGAAGTTCGGTATTCGGAAAGACTGAACTAATTTGATCCTGGTATTCCGGCACTTTAAAAGTTTCGGGATTTGTCGCCTGATCCTGCCAAAATGTCGTTATTACATTTTGTTGCTCTTTATTACAGAGTTTTAAGAGTTGCTTTTTTATCCTGTCTGCGTTGGCTAACATACTTGAACCGACAAAACTCAGCCGGGCTTGATACTTGCTTTGGGGCTGTACGTTAAATCGTTTCTCGTTAGTAGCCAGCGGCAGATATACTGAGTTCCAACCGTTTGCGCTATATTTCCCGGCATTAGGTTTTCGATAGGAAAACAGAATGGTGCATTTGTTTTTTTTCTGGAAAGCCGGTATTTGAGAAAGGTCCGGGTCTATTTCGTAAATAGAGTAGGGCAGATGCAGTTCTTCAGCTAAATTTTTAAGGCCTGAAATTCTGTTTATGCTCCAAATTTTTCGTATATTACGGGATTGAAAATCGTTTTTGATCTTTGATACAGAATAGTAGTTTGGAGGGTAGATGTAGGTCATACGCCCGCTATCTACCAGTGTAGTATACCAGTCGTCAATCATTAATTTACCATCCATCAAAAGGTCTATAGATTGGGCATTTTTCGGATTATTTACGATATGTGCTACATCAAAAAAGCATTTACCTGTTAAAGGATGATTGAGTAGTTGAAGACTGGAAGCCGTAATTAAACTCTTATTTATGTAATACAGCGGATCAAGGACGGTCAGTTTCTCATCGCGAAAGTAGTTTTGCCACTGAAATCTTGACAGGGCCATTTTGACAAAAGCCGGGTTTTTTTCGAGTACAACTACTTTGGCACGGGTTTTGGAGATTATGAAATCAACGTGATCGCCTAAGCCCATACCGAGAACAATCAGCGTAACATAATCGTCTAATTTAGGTAGAAGGCTGAGCAGGTCGTCTTGCTCTTTTGGAGACAGACCTGCTGTAGTTCCTGCATAGACAGGATGACTTCGATGAAAAGTAAAGAAATGATAATTGCCTTGTTTTTGTTTTACAGATAGAGTATTGAGAATGGGGTAAGCTGAAAGATCCGGGAAATTTTTATTAGTTAACCCGGATGATTCAAGGTTATTGATTAATAAATCGGAGTTAAATTCTGTAGAAATATCGGAGTACATACTCAGTAACATCAAATTTTAGTAACAAGACTCAGGTAAACGACAATATCAAAAAAAAGCCTGGCGTTAGAAAGGTTCACATGAGCAAAGAAAAAAAATATACAAGACTCTCGGAGCTGGATGACCAACAACTGGTTCGGCTCTACCGGCGGGAAGGCAGCGAAAAAGCCTTCCGTGAGCTGCTTAATCGACATCAGTCGAAAATTTATTCGTACATCTATAGCATGGTGGGCAACCAGGAAGTAGCAAATGACATCTTCCAGGAAACCTTTACCAAGGTCATCACCAAAATGGATGAGACCTACAATGAACAAGGTAAATGGATTGCCTGGGTGATGCGAATCGCTCACAATGCCACCATTGACTATTTACGAAAGAAAAAGCGGTTCGTCGACGTTAATTCTAACGACGATCCGGATTACGACTTTTATGAGCGGCTTCCGGATGAAGAGTTGGAAGATGCCCAGCTGACCATTGAAAAAGGCGAGGCGATGGGTAGTCTAATGAAGCATATCAATGAGCTGCCTAAAGAGCAGCGCGAGGTGGTCATGCTTCGTCACTATTACGAGATGTCTTTCAAAGAGATCGCAGAATTGACCAACGTTTCCATTAACACGGCGTTAGGCCGGATGCGATACGCTTTGATTAATCTCCGAAAAATGTTTGATAAGGAACATGGAAAAGAATCAAAATACGCCCAGCGGTGATGAACTTTGTATTAAGTATGTAATGAATGAGCTGGATCCCTCGGAAGTCTACATGATCCGCAGGGAAATGGAAGACAACGAGGATCTGCTCATCGAAATAGAGTGTCTGAGTCGCGTTTGGGGAAAGATAAAAAGTTTACCTGAAGTTGAACCACCGGCTCACGTTTGTGAGGCTGTCGTCGAGTCGGCAAACAGGCACTATGAAGAATCAAGAAAGTCTTTTCTGTCCGTTGGTTCCTTCAACAACACAACCATCATGGCATCGGCCGCAGCGGTAATTTTCAGCCTTTCAATTGGCATCGCCAATTTTTACCCGCAACTAATAGGCTTCCCGGCCGGGGGAAATCATACCGAGGGAGCCGCCGCTTTGGAAGAGCAAATTGAACCATGGGTGGATAACAATGATGTACTCCATCTGAATACTTCCGAGGCCGGCTTATCCGCTTCAGTACTCGACAGCTTGACGCGCTCCGGAATGCATAATCTCATTATTTTTGACAGTAATAATTCACTGCAAACTCCGGCTTCTTCGGGATTTCGACTTACCAACCAAAACACTAATCACTGAGCTACTGAGTTTACGCTACTATCCTGTTTCTTCTTCTCTTAACGCCGACATTGAAATAGTTCCCGAATAACTAATTGCGGCTACCGCTTTGTTTGTTTGACCTTCGAATGTATATTTAGGGGTCAAACCAATCAAACTTAGTTTAAACCTCTGTATGGGAAAAATTATATCAGTAGCGAACCAGAAAGGTGGTGTCGGTAAAACCACCACAGCTATCAACCTTGCCGCAAGTCTGGCAGCAATTGAACACTCTACGCTACTCATAGATATAGATCCGCAAAGCAATTCAACCAGTGGGTTAGGCATCGATGCTAAAAGTGTAGAAACTTCTATCTATGAATTGATGGTTGGAAGTGTAAAACCCGATGAGGCTATACGATCCACCGACCTGCCTTATCTGGACTTAATTCCGTCGCATATTAATCTGGTTGGAGCAGAAATTGAAATGGTGGATAACTCCCAGCGGGAAGGTGTTTTGCGGGATGCTATTGAAGGGCTTGAGGAACAATACGATTTTATCATCATCGACTGTCCGCCTTCTCTGGGACTGCTTACAATAAATGCTTTAACGGCATCCCATTCGGTTTTGATACCCGTGCAGTGTGAGTATTTTGCGCTGGAAGGGCTTGGTCAATTACTGAATACCATAAAAATTGTTCTACAACACCTGAATCCAAATCTTGATATCGAAGGCGTTATCCTTACCATGTATGATACCCGCACCAGGCTTTCCAATCAGGTAGCTGATGAGGTAAGACGTTACTTTGACGACCGCGTCTTTGAAACCGTTATAGCGAGAAACATACGGTTGGCAGAGGCTCCAAGTTTTGGCAAACCGGTGATATTGTATGATTCTATCAGTATTGGCTCAAAAAGCTATTTGGCTCTGGCAAGGGAACTCATCACCAAAAATAAAGAACTGTTCAAAGACAGTCCTGTATTTGCATAACTAACCAACAGCTGACTTTTCAGGCGTACTATGGCAAAAAAAGTATTGGGCAGAGGTCTGGGTGCTTATTTCCCTGATATTGATGAGAACGAAGCCGAAAAATCGGATTCGGAGAGTAATAAAGAAGGGACCGTACTACAGCAAAAAGTAAATGTGACGCTTCACATCCCGGTGAAAAATATTCGTCCGAATCCACATCAGCCCCGCCAGGATTTTGACGAATTTCGCCTGCAGGAATTGAGTGAATCCATTCGGAAACACGGTCTCATTCAGCCCATTACCGTTCGGCATATTGCTAACAGTCGCTATGAACTCATCAGCGGTGAGCGAAGGTTACGTGCTACAAAAATGGCCGGTCTCGAAACCATTCCGGCTTATGTGCGGGATGTGGAAGATGATGCCATTGTAGCCTACGCATTGATCGAAAACGTCCAAAGAGAAGAACTCAATCCGATAGAGGTCGCCCTCGGGTATAAAAGGCTTATAGAGGAATGCGACTACACCCAGGAGCAGGTTGCGCAGCAGGTTGATAAAAACCGGACGACCGTAACTAACTTGTTGAGGCTGCTGAATCTGCCGGCAGCTATACAATCCGCACTAAAAGAAAAGAAAATTTCAACCGGTCACGCGCGGGCTTTGATTAATGTAGAAGATTCAAAATTGCAGGAAAAGCTGCTGCAGAAAGCTATCGAAGAAGACTTTTCGGTAAGGCAGATGGAAGAGGCAGTGCGCAAAGCAACGACCCCGGCTCAGAAAAAGAAAAAAACTCCTCAAAAAGACGAGAAAGATGTCCACTTGATGGAAATTTCTAACCGGCTCCGTAAAAAGCTGAGTACAAAAGTTGAAATCAAGAAAAAGAAAGAAGGCGGCGAAATCAGAATTGATTATTACAGTGATGAAGAGCTGGAACGGATTTTATCAGTTCTCGGGCAGGAGTCGTAAGTTAATCCCGCTTTTTACTGTGATATGCCTCCTGTTAACTGCCAACATGGCCCAAAGCCAGTTCCAATATCAGAGTACCGATGCGAAATGGCCTGCAATGGTTTCAGCTGCGGAGGATGAAGATACTCTGCAGAATGCAGAAGAGTTGCCGGATCCCCGGGAGGTGATGTTGAAATCGGTACGGTTGCCGGGGTGGGGGCAGGTAGCCAATAATCAAATCTGGAAAGTTCCCATTGTTTATGGGTTGATCGGAGGGATGGCGTATTTCAGCTATCATACCCATCAACAATATACAGACTATCGTGCCGCAGCTTATAATGCTGTTCCTGAACACGAGGA
>SLQI01000429.1 GCA_007131535.1 Balneolales bacterium
AATTATTTAAAATTTTGCGAACTTCTTACGGATTAATACCTGATATAAGACTTGGCTTTTAATATCGTATTTGATTGTAAGTGCTTTATAAATGGGTTGTTCTGCAATTTTTCTTTTAATAGATTGCCCGACATTTATATGAATGCCGTAAACTATTTATTTCATCCCGATCACATCTATGAGTTCAACTGACAACAGTAGCTATCTTGTTGAGGCAATACGGACCGGTAACAATGATAGAATTGAATCTGAATGGGATAAACTTCAACCGGTACTGTACAATTATTTAATCGGGAGAATGAATGCATCACCGGAAGATGCTGAAGATTGTATACAAAAAAGCTTGCTTACGGTTATTGAAAAAGTCAATGACGACTCCATATCTAACCCTGATCAGATAAAGAGTTATCTGATCCGATGTTGCAAACATAATTATTTCAGAGTTATTGAACGCCGCCAAAAAGAAACAGCCTCAGATGAGTTACCGGAAATTGCCAGCACGGCTGAGCAGCTCGATAATTTAGTAGATCAACAAAATAAGATGTTGATGGAAAAATGCCTGGAATCCCTTCCTGATGACAGCAAATTATTCATAAGTCAGATATATTACAGTCATCAAAATAATCTCACTGAATTAGCCAAAGAATATAATATCTCCCCCAATGCCGCATGGACCCGCAAGCACCGAATTATACAGAAGTTGATTGATTGCGTAAAAAAAATTGAAAACTCCATGTAAGGGATGTCGGTTATTTTGCTCTTATTAATTGAAAGATCTAATGCCAAAATGCAAAATCAATTCCACAACTTGATTCAAATATATCATCATGAATGAGCAAAAAGATAACATAAGGCGGCAAATTGATCGCTATATTTCAGGCGAGTTAACCCCTGATGAAATTGATCAGCTTTGGGCTGATTTGCTTGACTACCCCGAACTGTTGGAAGAGCTTAAAGCCCAGGCTACTTTAAAATCCATCATCTCAGATCAAAATAGTAATCTGGCAGGTGAACCCGGTCAAAGCTATACATCCGGAAGTTTCACCCCATACTATCGCTGGGCATTGCCGCTTGCCGCCATGCTCCTTTTAGCCATAGGTATCAGCTGGTATCTTTCAATGGATGAACCCTATCCTGAAGCTGTTGAGTCGATTTCATACGCTGAAATGTACGTCCCTGATGTTCAGAGATCTGATGAAGGAAAACGATTGACAGGAACAGACTCTTTGCTCCACTCTGGTTACAATGCCGCTGTTAATAATCGCATAAGTGAAGCCATTTCTCATTTCAGGGAAGCCTCGGATAAAGGACTGGATTCAGATTCCGAAGCTGAGGTAAACCTCAATATGGGTATACTGTTTTATAACGATCGTGATTTTGAACAGGCAGCGCTTCTGTTTGAAAAATCTGCTAACCAAACTTCCAGAAAAAGACTGCAAACTAAAAACTATTGGTTTTTAGCTAATACCTATTTACAGCTGGAAGAATTCAACCTGGCTTTTGAGTATGCCCGCAAAGCCCACCAGGGCAGCGGAGAATTTGCTGATGAAGCCGGCCGTCTGCTCCAATCCCTAAGTAACTTCGCCGAGGCTTCGACCAACTAATCGATATTAGGTACAGCACTTCCTCACTTCTTTATGCTTTTGGTTCAACGAGACTGAATCCCTTACATAGTAAAAGCAATTGTATTGAGTGCCCCTTTAGATTTTTTTGAACACATCATAATTGCAACCCTCCATTTTTACCACGCATCGGAGCATTATTCAGGCAATATTTGACCGTGTAGTTGTTATATTTTACGGATCGATATATTATCTGCCGCGCAACTGAATCTATTGTCGGTAATCGGCTTCCAAAATAAATATTAGCTCACAGTTCAACTTTAATCTCCGTAGCGTAATATTTCCGCTGCATGTCGTAACCAACTTGTTCACATGGCTACTAATCCACTTCTCAGCCCAGACGAACCCGAACATGAGTTTGAACAATCACTGCGGCCGATAACCCTTGACGACTTTGTAGGGCAACCGAAAGTCATTAAAAATCTTCGGGTATTTATTGAAGCTGCCCGGAAAAGGGGTGAGGCGCTTGATCATGTTCTGTTTTCCGGACCACCCGGTCTCGGGAAAACAACCCTGGCCTATATCGTTGGTAACGAGATGGAAACCAACGTTCAGACTACCTCCGGGCCAGTGCTGGAAAAGCCGGGCGACCTTGCAGGGATGCTTACTAAACTGAATGAGGGAGATGTACTTTTTATTGATGAAATACACCGTCTTAACCCGGTAGTTGAAGAGTATCTGTATTCAGCTATGGAAGATTACTGCCTGGATATCGTAATTGATACCGGACCCAATGCCCGCAGTATTCAGGTTGAACTGAAGCCGTTTACTCTGATCGGCGCAACTACCCGAAAAGGACTGTTAACAGCTCCCCTTCGGGCTCGATTCAGTATCGACCTCCGCCTGGATTATTATGATGCTAAACTTCTTAAAAAGATTGCTGTCCGTACTGCCGGTATTTTAGATTGCCCTATTTCAGAGGATGGCGCTATAGAAATTGCCCGAAGAAGCCGTGGAACTCCCCGGATTGTTAACAAACTCTTGCGGCGGACGCGGGATTTTGCACAGGTTGATAACAAAGATACCATTGACAGAGCAACAGCTGATGAAGCTCTAAACGCACTTGATGTCGATCAAAACGGCCTGGATGAAATGGATATCCGTATATTATCGGTGTTGATCCAAAACTATAAAGGCGGTCCGGCCGGGCTGGGAACCCTGGCAGTTGCTGTCGGAGAAGAAAAGGGGACTATTGAAGAAGTGTACGAACCCTTTCTGATTCAGGAAGGCTTCCTGCAACGAACTCCCAAAGGCAGGGTCGCAACAGCACGTGCTTTTGAATACCTTGGCATTACCGGAAGCGACACTCCCGACTTGTTTAACAGCTGAAGTATCCGCAACATTCACTCAGTTCAGCACAGAGTCGCGATTACTTAGTGCCTGTAAGAAAACAGGTAGTAGTATCTTAAAATTGGTGCAGTATATTCGGTATTCAGGAATTCAGGTAATTGGTTTCAAAGCAACTCATGGAGCCAAACTCCCAATTTTTCTTAATCTACTGATTTACCTTAATTACCTGTTGTTTCCAAATGACATCATGAGTTTTCTTAACAGACACTACTTAAAAAAACTCTGAGAGTCGGTCCTATCCGCTTTCATTCCATTTTGTTCTGATATGGTATAATCAAGCCACCAGAAAGCCTGGCAAATTGACCGGCACTGTCGCAGTCCCTTGTAATTTTTTTATCCGGGCAATAAAAATTGCAAAATCAGTTTATACTACCGGGTTATTTAGCCCTGTGATGATCTTCGGAGTAATGACCAAAAGTATACAGCACAGCATCGTATCTACATTAATACAGAATACCGGAGCCCGAAGATTAATTTCCTAATAATCAACAACATAGTTCGCATAGTTTCCGGTACGCAGCTGTGCTTTAAATTTTGTATGTTATGGCGCTTGACGGTTAGCACCAATACAGCGCATAATGAATCATAAAGAACGAATAAAACAAATAATAACAGATCAATGAAAAATCTTTTCACATCAGAATCGGTCTCTGAAGGCCATCCTGATAAAGTATCTGATCAAATTTCCGACGGTATTCTTGACGCAATGCTTGCACAAGACTCAAGCTCACGAGTTGCTGTTGAAACTCTCGTGACAACCGGTCTTGCAGTAGTTTCCGGTGAGGTAACTACCAAAGCCCAAATCGACGTACAGGATGTAGTCCGTAATATCATTCGAGACATTGGCTACACCAAAGCAAGCTATCGTTTTGATGCCGAATCTTGTGGCGTGCTTACCAGTCTGCACCGGCAAAGTCCTGATATCGCCATGGGCGTTGATGAAGATGAAGACAAAGATCAGGGTGCCGGCGACCAGGGCATGATGTTCGGTTTCGCTAATAAAGAAACCAGCTCATACATGCCTCTTTCTATCCAGCTTTCCCACGACCTGGTTCGGGAATTGGCTAACATCAGGAAAAATACCAAAGACATGCCGTACCTCGGCCCTGACAGCAAGAGTCAGGTTACTGTTGAGTACGATGACAACCAAAAAGCCAAGCGTATTGATGCCCTGGTGATCTCAACTCAGCACGATGCTGATGTTACGCAGGATAAGATTAAGGAAGACATCCGCAAGTACCTCTTCCCTAAAGTTCTTCCTGAAAACATGATGGACGATGAAACCAAAATTTTCATCAACCCAACCGGAAAGTTCGTTGTTGGTGGTCCTCATGGAGATACCGGCCTGACCGGGCGTAAGATCATCGTAGACACCTACGGCGGTCATGGCGCTCATGGTGGCGGAGCTTTCTCAGGTAAAGACCCGTCGAAGGTTGACCGCAGCGCGGCTTATGCTGCCCGCCACATAGCTAAAAACATCGTAGCGGCTGATCTGGCGGACGAATGCCTCGTTCAGCTGGCTTATGCTATTGGTGTTGCTGAACCAGTTTCCATCAGTGTTAAAACTTACGGAACCGGCAAAGTCAGTGACGCTGCACTTGCAGAAGCAGCCAGAAAGACTTTTGACTGCCGACCCAAAGGAATCGTAGAGCGTTTTGATTTACTGCGCCCGATTTACAAGAAAACGGCCGCTTATGGTCATTTCGGTCGAGACGACTTCCCTTGGGAAAAGCTCGATTATGTTGACAAAATCGCTAACGCCGTGAAATAATTTCAGGTGTTATCACGCCACAATTTAAAGAAGGCATCCTTCACCAGGAGGGATGCCTTTTTTTTATAATTTCCAGTATGTTATGAAACTGTCATAACAATTTGATAAATTATGTAAGGGTAGCCGGATTTGTTGCTCTTTAATGTGATAACACATGTTGTTTTGAAAATAAGACCCCGTAATAAGAATAACCGGCAATACTAACTGCCGGATACTTGCTTATTACTGATGATTGACTTGTACAAAATACTTGTAAATATCGGGTCAGGAATATTGATGTTAAACAAATCTACCTCTGATTGGATGTAGAATTATTCGGGTGAAGCCGGGCTTTGTATCGCCTTAGCTCATTAGTTATTTCAGCCTGATGAGTTTAATTGCCCGAAGTAATTAATTGCTTGTTTGTGATTAAGCATAAACATGCGGAGTTGACTAAAGCTTGTTGCTTTTTACTTATTTCAACCATGGGACAGGAATCGTTATGACTGATCAAAAGGAGCTAACCGTTTTAATTAATCAGATGAAAAGCGGAGATCATGAAGTGGCAGACAAACTTATGCCCTTACTTTATGATGAGCTCTACGATATTGCCCGTAAGCGACGTATCAAATGGCAGGGCGGACATACTATGAATACCACTGCATTGGTACATGAGGCCTTTATTAAGCTCCAAAAAAGTTCTGAGCTTTCCTGGAATAACCGCTATCATTTTTTATCCGTGGCCTCCAGAGCTATGAGATGCATTCTTGTGGATCACGCCCGGAAGCACAAAGCTGCCAAAAGAGGCGGGGATCAGAAAAGTGATCTTGAATATGATGATCAGCTTCTTTGCTCTTCAGAAAAAGCCGATGATATTCTTGCCCTTGAAGATGCACTGCAAAAGCTCGAAAAAACCGATGAGCGGTGCAGTAAAATTGTTGAGTACCGATTTTTCGGTGGATTAAATATTGAGGAAACCGCCGGGGTTCTCGGAGTTTCTACAGCTACGGTTAAACGAGGGTGGCAGTTTGCCAAAAACTGGCTGTACCAGGAGATCAAACAACAGTTAACACCGTAATAGCGGGCCGGCATGATCGATGAATCATTTCAAAAACTGTACACGCTTTATAACAGGGTTTTAGATCAACCTCCGGAAAAAAGGGTTGAATACATAGAACAGCATGCCGCGAACGACCAGATTAAACAGAAGTTGCTGGAATATCTGGATCTTGAGGATCAGGCCAATAGTTTTTTTAACGATCTTTTTTCCGATACAATACAACCGGCAAAAACCGACTCTGTGCCGGAGCAGATCGGGCCTTATCACATCATTGCTCCGGCCGGCCGTGGCGGTATGAGTACTGTCTATAAAGCCCGGCACGAATCTCATAGTGAAGATCAGTTTGTCGCTCTTAAAGTTCTGAGAAAAGGACTTGATACCGAGGATATTCTTTACAGGTTTCATCAGGAGCGAAAACTGTTGGCCGGGTTAAATCATCGATCTATTGCCGGACTTTTGGATGCCGGCAGTACAGACGAAGGCCGGCCGTGGCTTGCTATGGAATATGTAGACGGTCTTCCAATTACTGATTATTGTCGAAAACACAAACTCGGTATAACCGCCCGGCTTAAATTGTTCCAACAGGTCTGCCAGGTTGTCCATTACGCCCACCAGCAGTTAGTGATACACCGTGATTTGAAGCCGGCAAATATTATGGTAACCGAAGACGGTAGGGTTCGGCTGCTCGATTTCGGTATTGCCAAAATATTCGAGCCGGATAATCCGGAGCACACAACACCCGGGTTTAAAGCCATGACCCCGGAGTACGCTTCTCCGGAACAAAAACTCGGCCAACCCCTGTCCACTTCAACGGATCAGTACTCGTTAGGGATTCTCCTTTATAAAATGTTAACCGGCATCCGTGCCGAAGATGTTACGCCGGATACCGAAACCTGTAACAGCATTGAAGCTGTACCTCCTCCGAAATATCCAAGCTCTGCTATTTCAGAAGAGGATTATAATGTAAGTTTCTGTGAGGAGGAATTAGAAACTACGGTTGAGCAACTCCGAAAAGAACTACAGGGAGACATTGACAACATAGTTTTGAAATGTCTGCAACCGGACCCTGATCAGCGTTATACATCTCTGAGTGGATTAATTCGGGACGTAGATAATTACCTGGAAGGTCAGCCGGTAACTGCCCGTACACCAAGCATAGGGTATCAGGCCAGAAAGTTTATATATCGCAACAAAATTGAGGTCTCTCTTGCAGCTGGATTTGTTTTAGCCACCTTATTTCTTGCTGCCTTTGCTTTGTATTATGCTTTCGAGAGGGATCGTTTTGCCCAGGAACTTGAAAAAGAAAGGGATCATGCAGAAGCGGTTTCAAGTTTTATGACTTCCGTTTTTAAATATGCTGATCCAATTGATGGGGATGAAATTGTGGCCGATGCTGAAGCGATGCTTGATTATGCCGAAAGTGAGGTATATGGCAATTTCGATAACCGTCCCGCCCGACTTTCCGCAACTTTTCTGAAAACCCTGAGTACAATTCGAGGGAACCTTGGCCAGTACGCACAAGCTACCAGGATTGCACAGGATAATCTTGATTTCATTTCCGAGCATCAGATTGATAAAGCCCTGCGATATCAAGTCAAAATCAATGCAGCTTATGCATTCAAGCAGGAAGAAAAGTATGACGAAATACGGGAGCTGGTATCAGACCTGGAAACCAATTATGCTCATTTGAGCTCCGATAATCCGCGGTTTCATTCTGAACTCTATTATCTGAAAGCTTTATTAGCCCATTCGAGTGATTATGATTTTGACAAGGCTATATCCTACCAGAAAAAAGCTATTGAATATGCGGAAATGGCTGCAGCAAGTGACCTGCTTGCCCGAATGTACCAAAACCTTAGCTCATACCTTCGTGACAACGATCAAATAGAGCTGGCTCTTGAGTATCTGGAAACCGCCGTGGATAAAGGCCGTATTCAATATGGGGAACGTCATCCACATACGGCAAGCATGTATCAGACACTCTCCGGGTTGTACCGAAGACAGGATAACTACGAGCAGGCCGTAGAATATGCAAAGTTGAGTCTTGAAATAAGAGAAGAACAACTCGGTACCGAACATCCCGGAGTAGCGTCTTCTTATAATAATCTCGGTAATATTTACCGGGAGTTGGATCGTCTTGATGAGGCCCGAGGAGCCCTTGAAAAGTCGTTGACGATTCGCGAAACTTTGTACGGTAAAACTAACTTCCGAATACCATCAGCCCTGAATAGTCTTGGCATTATCCATAGAAGAATGGGGGAATATGAAAAGGCGATTTCATACTATCAGCGTGCTCTGAAAATCAATGAACAGAATTACGGATATGATCACCCGCAACTAACCGTAACCCTCAATAACCTGGGCGTATTACACCGACGTCTTGAAAATTTTGACGAAGGAGAACGCTATTACCGACGGGCTTTGCAAATTCGCAAAGATACCTATGGGGAAGATCACTCCCAAACTCAACGAGTGTACAACAACATGGAAAGGCTATTCTACGAGCGGGGACGAAAACACTATGAGAACCGCGAGTGGGATATGGCAGCTCGTTATCTGGAAAAAGCTTACCGGATTCAAGCCGAAACACTGGGTGATTATGATCGCGCACAGAGAAGATTATTATTTTTAGCTGATACTTATAGATTCATGGGTAATCCGCAACAAAGCATTGATGTCCTTGAGCAAGCGTTACCTGCATACACCACTGCCTTTGAGCCAGATGACTATAATCTGGTACAGCTTCAAACAGCTCTCGGCATTTATCAACGCTATATTGGTGATTATGAAGCAGCTCACGCAACGTTTACCGAACTCATTGATAACATCGGAATGGAACCGGAAGATGTGGGCAGCCATCATGCACAGGCTTATTCCGGCAAAGGGTATGTCGAGTATGATTTAGGTAATTACCACGATGCATTGGACTATCAGTACAAAGCCTATACAATAATGTCTGACTCTCTCAACCTCTATGAACAGACTGTTTCCGGTGCTTTAAACCATCTCGGAAAAAACTATCATCAACTTGGTGAATATCAAAAGGCCGTAGATTACTATAATCAGGCATTAACTATCCAGGCAGATAGTCTTGGGAGTGATATCTCTGAGCTTTATGCCCGCATTAGCTTTAACCTCGGCGAAACCTATTTAAGCACAGAAAATTACCCTGACGCCCTCCAATACTACCAAAAAACATTACATGTTTTTGAGGAAGACCCCAAAGGCATTACCATGATTTCAGAAGATGAAGTTCTGGAGCGAATGGCTTTGGTTTATGAGCAAACCGGCCGACCAGAAAAATCGCAACACTATCGCGAAAGAATGGCTGCCACTCAAGAGCCATACTAAAATAAGAAAACGTTTTTACAATCGGTGTTATAATAAAGAGCCCAACCTCAATTGGCTTATTTGTCTGAAGCTTGCCTGCTCCCGGTTTAATAAGTTACCGATATTTGCAACTTCTGAACCAAATTACCGTAAGCATGCAACCTGAACAGAGCACCCATCCGGAGATCAACTGAATGGCAATACTTGATGTTAATCACCTCTCAAAATACTACGGCAGTTTCAAAGCACTGGATAACTTTTCCCTGAAACTGGAACAGGGTCAGGCCTATGGGATACTGGGGCCGAACGGAAGTGGCAAAACTACCGCACTTTCTATTATTCTTGGATTAAGACATGCCAATGAAGGTGAAGTTATATGGTTTGATGGACGTTCAGATGATGCCGTGCGCCGGCTGACCGGCAGCAGCCTCGAAAACCCTGCTTTCCTGCCGGGACTTTCCGGCGCACAAAATTTAAGAATATCAGCAGACATCAAAGGAGCACCGTATTCTGAAATTGAAAGAGTACTAAATAAGACCGGCCTGTGGAGTTATCGAAAACGTAAGTTTCATAAGTATTCCATGGGTATGAAACAGCGCCTCAGTATCGCGGCCGCTTTAATCGGTGACCCCGAAGTATTGATTCTCGACGAGCCCACCAACGGGTTGGATCCCCAGGGGATATATCAAATCAGAGAGCTGATTCTGGAATTTACCTCAAAAGGCAAAACTTTGCTCATGGCCAGTCATATCCTCAGTGAAGTCGAAAAGATTTGTAACCATACTCTGATACTGAATCACGGCAAAATCATTCACGACGGACCCACCGACCGGGTGCTGGTTCAGAAGCCTACCCTGGAAATAGCCTCTAAGAATTTGCAGGAACTCCATGAAGCATTAAGCCGCTATTCACAAATTGAATATTTAAACCGTACCTACGGAGAGTTATTGACCGCTGTGATCGACAATGATTTTGATGTTGCCGAGCTGAATGAATATCTGGTCAAATCGGGAATCTCTCCCCATCATATAGTAAAAAAACAACCAACCCTGGAGCAGCAGTTCATTGAGCTAATAAAGGAGAACTGATGGTAAAAACGCTGATAAAAATAGAGCTTCGCAAACTACTTTTAAGCCGGAGCGCACAGGTTATTTTTCTGTTGTTCCTGCTTCTTTCGATCCTTTCTATACTATTTGTAACAACGTTAATGGGTGAAATTCCTATTGATGAGAATGCCACGGTAGACCCCCGGCAATTTCTGTCATTTCCTATGGTTTGGGACATGATCAGTTACCAGATTTCTTATGCCGCACTGCTGCTGCCCGCGCTTATTGCAATATTGACCTGTGCAGAACTCAATTCCGGGATCATCCGGCAACACCTCATAGAAGGGTTGAGTCGAAAAGAGCTGGTTGCCGGCAAATTGATCACCATTGTACTTCTTTCCGTCTTGGCAACACTGCTTTTTGTTATTGCCGGTTTTCTGGTAGGGATGGCTTTTACCGACTCGACCGCTTTATCCGACATAACTGAAGGTTCAACAGCCATTTTTCGATTTCTGCTATATATAACCGGCGTATCGGTACTTGCCTATACCTTTGCCGTATTTATCGGATCAACAGGTACCACCCTGATCAGCCTGCTTGGATACTTGATCATTATAGAACCAACCATAGTACTCGTCATTGACCATCCTGTAGTTGATTTCCTTCCGAATGCATCATTCCGCCAATTACTTAATTTTCCCATATTGGAACTAATCCGGGGATCAGACGCAGATTATACAAGAGCTGCTTTAGCAACAACAGGCTGGCTAATTGTATTAAGCCTTCTAAGTTATTACAGGGTGAGCCACAAAGACTATTAAAAACCTACAGTCATGGTAAAAGCAGTCAGCAAATCGATTTTCAGTTCTTCATACGATATAAAAGAAAACGGGGAGCCGGTATCCGAAGTCAATTTTTCAAATTGGAGTGAGAAAGCGGAACTTACTATTGGTGGAAAGAAAGCCAGTTTTTATCGGCAAGGTATAGTTAGTGGTGATTTTGTATTTGAGTTCGAGGACCGCATTCTTGCAACGGCAGAAAAGCCATCCGCCTGGAAAGACGATATGGTGATTAAAGTCGGGGAGCAGTTTTTTGAAATCCGCCCCAAAAGCTGGTTTTCATATACCTATTATATTACGTGGCAGGGACAGCAAATCGGTAAAATATCGCGGGATGGCTGGGTAACCCAAAACGGTACCGGAGAATTTCCCGAGGACTGGCCGGCTGCTCTGAAAGTCTTCGTTTTTATTCTGGTTTTATTATTGTGGAGACGTACTGATAGTGCTGCTGCAAGCGGCTCCTGAGCCTTGCTTCCCTTTTTTAGTGCCTTAGAACCGGTTAATAAATACAACATTCATATTATTTGAAGTTTTGGTGATCCCAAAAGGCACTTTTTTACGAATTAATTAATGATTGAAACTCCATGAGGAACATATTTCTATTGAATGCAGGATCAATAGAATCTCGATACTTACATCAAAGCAACCCCCCAAGAGAGATACATTCAAGGCAGACCGAGTGGCACTTCGGTCTGCCTTTTTTTTACATAAACTCGTTTAAAAAGTGCCGGGATCACTCAAAATCTTCAATACGCACATCAGAGGCTTCCATTTCCTGTTGCATTTCACGGGCGACAGCTTCAACATCATCCATGACCCGTAGTACATTCTTTCCGGCAATCTTTTTCAGCTCCTCTTCGGTATAGCCACGACTGAGCAGTTCGGCAAACAGATCCGGATAAGTTGTAACATCTTCCAGGCCTTCGGGAAGCACGGTAATTCCGTCATAATCTCCGCCAATACCGATATATTCGACCCCGATTTTATCTCGAATATGATCTATATGATCGGCTACATCATCAAGGTTCGGCAGCGGCATTGGGTTTTCTTCATCCCATTGATTTAACTTTTCGCTTCGTGTATCGGGGTCATGCGGATACAGAGAGTTCAGCCTGGAGTTATACGCGCTGCGATCCGCATAATACTCCCTCATATCTTCAGATACGAAGGAAACCACATAGGTAACCATTACCACTCCGTTATTTTCTGCTACCCGTTCGAGTACATCATCCGGAACATTTCGGGGATGGCCAACAAGCTCTTTGGCTGAAGAATGAGAAAAGATCACCGGAGCGCGGGTCACATCAAGAGCATCATGCATCGTTCCTGCAGATACATGGGAAAGATCCACCAGCATCCCGAGCCGGTTCATTTCCCGGATCACTTCCTCACCGAACTCCGTCAGCCCGCCGTGTTCGGGGTCATCGGTGGCAGCGTCGGCCCAATCGAGGTTAGAGCCGTGAGTAATGGTCATATACCGTGCGCCCATTTCATAGAACATGCGCAGCATAGCCAAAGAGTTGTTTATAGAATGGCCGCCTTCCATTCCGATCATCGAAGCAATTTTGCCGTCATTAAAAACCCGGCGTACATCGTCGGCTGTATAGGCCATTTCCAGGTCATCATCAAAACGGTCTACCATTCTGTAGACAAAGTCGATTTGCTCCATCGTAGCCTGTACAGCATCGGTGCCCCGTATGCTTGCCGGTATATATACAGACCAGAACTGCCCGCCTACGCGTCCTTCCCGAAGCCTCGGGAGATCGGTGTGCATTGGCCGGTCGAGATCTTTGGTAGACCGGGCAAAATCAATTTCATCCAGCCGGTGGTCTACCCGCTGGCGGTACTGCCATGGCACATCATTGTGGCCGTCAATCAATGGTACTTCTTCAAGGATCTGCCTTGCCTGATCGAGATACTGATCCCTGTCCTGTGCATTTAAATCAATCGTCATAACCAATAGCATGCTAAATATGACAAATGTGGTAAGTCCCTTCATCATCAATCTGATTTTTTTGTTTTTAGTTGCGTGTATTTCACCCAAATGAAATACACTGTACACGATAATACTTTTTAGCTGAAAGCCCGGAATCGCAAAGCCTCCATATAATATGAAATAACAGTAACCAAATGAGAAATCAAAATGAAATGATCATACTTTCAGGTTTAACCTGCCCAAAAAAGATCCCGGCTAATCAGTTAGTTTTACAAATCCACCTGCGAGCAGGACAGGATCAACCAGAAAACTTTGAATTCTACCCTGTTTTATTCCGCCTTTTCCAAAGCTTGCAACCGCTGTTCAACCTTTTCACGGAACTCCGGATCCATCATTAGTTTCAGCTCAAAATCCTGATGTAGATGCTGCTGCATTAAGTGAAACCAAACGGCGAAATGCATATCCTGAAACAGCAGGCTCACCATTACCGGGTCTCCGTCAACTGATCTTCCGTAATAGGCGGACGTTAACACGCCCGGCAGACTGCCACCTTTCGTCCCGAACCGCATAAAATCCTGTTGGATCATCTCATGCGTCATCGGCCACTCCAGATATTCCTGCATTATTGCCGATACTTCTTCGGTGATGAAACTGCCGAGAAATACCTGCCGCATTATTTCGGCATAAGCCCGGGCACTCCCGGCCGGTGAAAACGTCATGGTCATTTCCCGCTGCATCCGTAAATCAAGGTCGAGGCGGCCGCCATCAAGCCGGGATTGTTCCTGTTGCCGAAAGGTCTCATCTTCCTGCATCCGGAGGGAAAGTGCGTAGGCTTTATCCTTAAGCTCCCGCCGGCCAAGTTCGCGATATCGGTTCAGGCGTTCTTCCGCTGAGTCTTGCTGTTCGTGATTTTCCCACAAAAGATAGGATCCGTTTATGGGGAAAGGGACTTCAAGACCATCGATATCCAATTCCTCCACCAGATTTTCGAGGTTCTCACGACCGCTCAGATGTATGAGGTAATCGCTTGCGGCGTTGTCACTCCATCGGATCATGGCACGTATCACATCCCGTAAAGCGATATTATCCCTTCGAATCAGCCCTTCATTTTCGAAGTGATCAAATGCCTGGTTGTGCGCTTCGCCGTCGGTACCCGGCAGATACAGTGCGCGGATATCCTCTACCGGGATCATTTGGTCGGGATCAAGCTTGCCGGTCTCTATCTGGCGTGCGACTTCCGCGAGAATCAAGATTTTGTACACGGAGGCCATCGGCTGTAACTCCTCAGCCCTCCAGCCGATAGACTTGTCGGTATCGTTCAGCCAAACGGCATACAAGGCAACGCGGTCCGGATTACCTTCGATGTAGTGGAGGATATCTTCAGGCTCACTTATTTCTTCCGCCCACTCACTACCCTCGCCGAGGGTCTGATAGTTATCCAATACAAACCTGACGGTATCCCATTGCCAGATTGCCAGCAATCCGAAAATACCCACGATGATAGCCAGTGCAATCCCGGCAAGTTTAAGCCCTTTAACCATATTTACCAGAACCAGGAGTGGTGAAAAGAGCGTTATGCTCTAATCACCCATTTTAAAGACATAAATAATAAAAAGTACCAGCAACGCGGTGGTTCCGCCCAGTATAAGCTCACCGCCAAGGTCCAGATAGTAAAAAATGCCACCGCCGGCCAGGGAAGCCAGTGCAGCACTAACAATATTGGAGTTGGGAGAAACCTTTTCACTTTGCACAAAAACACTAAACAGCCATCCAACTATCAATCCGATAATCAGAAGCCATACAACAACTCTCCATTCCATAATCAGAGATTTACCATTGGTTTCAAATTTCAGTTAACAATCCCTTAAATTACGTTGTTGCTGCCATTTGTTCCACCCAAGTTGTATTTGATGAATGATTTATAATCTCATTCGTTAACTAATTGATAACTTGAAATTTATCTTAGCCCCCGGTTTGTGAGTAAGATTATTCATATTGATATGGACGCTTTTTATGCGTCGGTGGAACAACGGGATAATCCTGATTTGGCAGGAAGACCTGTAGTCGTTGGTGGCAGCCCCACCGGGCGAGGGGTGGTGGCCGCAGCCAGCTATGAAGCACGAAAATTCGGTATACGATCGGCCATGCCGGCTTCGCAGGCCATACGGCTATGCCCCGAAGCAGTGTTTATAAAACCCCGCTTTGATGTATACCGCGAAATTTCGTTGCACATTCGTTCCATCTTCCGTGAATACACGGATCTTGTAGAACCGCTCTCCCTGGATGAAGCCTATCTTGATGTCACCGAAAACCATAAGAACAACCCGTCAGCTACCCTCATTGCCCGGGAACTTAAGCAACGCATTAAAACCGAAACCGGACTGATTGCTTCTGCCGGGGTGGCTCCCAATAAGTTCCTGGCAAAAATAGCCTCCGACCTGGATAAGCCGGACGGCCTGGCTATCATCACCCCGGAAAAAGTGCAGGCCTTTATTGCCGAGCTGCCCATTGGCAAATTTCACGGGATCGGAAATGCGACGGAAGCCAAAATGCATCAACTCGGCATTTATACGGGTGCAGACCTGCGCAACTGGTCAGAACCAGAATTGCACCGGCATTTCGGTAAAGTTGCTTCATTTTACTATGCCATTGCCAGGGGAGAAGATCCCAGGCCGGTTAAGCCTCATCGCACCCGTAAATCGGTTGGGGCTGAACGAACCTTCCGGGAAGATCAGGAAGACCGTGCATGGATGAGAAGTTTCCTTTCGGAGTTGGCCGGAAAAATCTCAGACCGATTGAAACGCCTAAATGCATCAGGCAAAACCATAACTCTGAAACTTCGCTATGATGATTTTGAAACTATAACACGCGCCGCATCTTTACATCAACCCACTGATGAGGCGGACGAAATCGCGCGGACCACACATCACCTGCTTGAAGAAACCGAGGCAGGCCGGCGCAAAGTAAGGCTGCTGGGGATTACCGTTTCAAATCTTAACTTGCCGGATAAACATAAAACAGGCCAACAACTTGAATTGGATTTTCAACGTGAATGAGTATTTTAACAACCATAAGCATTGCTGAGCAACTCCTTCAATTCCCGGCTCGATCACTTTTCTTACAGGCACTACACAGGCTGTTTTTCCTAAAACTAACCGGATGAATTTTGGAAATTAACGTTCTACTTTTTGATGATGCCGAGCTCCTTGACTGGGCCGGACCGGTTGAGGTATTCAATGCCGCCTCACGCTTTACAAAAACACCGGTCCATATACGCTATCTGGGATATGGCAACCAACGCATAAAATCCAGCGGATTGGTGATTTACTGTAATGGCCTATGGGGTTCAGACAGTAAGCACTTCCCGGATCTGATTATACTTCCCGGCGGGTCAGGCATTGACCGGCTTTATACGGAAAAGACCACGAGAAACCTGATCAACCTGAAAGAATCCGGAGCTACTATAGCCTCGGTTTGCACCGGTTCGCTTTTGCTGGCTCATGCCGGGTTGCTTTCCGGGCGAAAGGCCACTACGCATCATGAAAATCTTGATCAACTGGCCCGCTTGGCTCCTGATTGTGAGGTCCAAAAAGACGTGCGCTATACCGGTACGTCACCCGTTTTCACTGCTGCCGGAGTTAGTGCCGGGATCGATTTAGCATTGTGGCTGGTTGCCCGTGAATGGGGCAATGACGTTGCAATGGAAACGGCGAATTTTATGGAATATCCTACTGATGGAATCGAACAATCTAAAAACTCAGCAAATCAGTGATCAAACAGACGCACAGGTTGAAAGCGAAAGCAGCCCGGAGCTGCGCCCGGAACCGGCCCGGCGCATCGATCCTAATGCGATCCCTGCCTGGAGAATATCCGGCGGACTTGCCTCTCTGTTTTATTGGGTTTTCCCGCTCCTGCTCGGCTCTGTCTATTGGGGAACTCCCTGGCAGTGGCCTGTATTAATTCTGGCGGTTTTTGTTGTGATAAACAGCAGCCTTCAAGCCTCAGTTATCCCATACATTCGCTGGCGGCACTGGCGCTACTCCATAGATGAGCATGAAATTGATCTCAAACGGGGCATATTCGTCATCACGCGCACGTTAATCCCGATTAAACGTGTTCAGCATGTGGATACACGGCAGGGCCCTATTCTCCGACGCTTCGGACTGGCTACAGTAACTGTTTCAACGGCAGCCACAACGCACGAAATTCCGGCACTTTCGGAAGAAGTAGCCGATGAGGCCCGAAACAGAATTTCAAATTTTGCACGACTCGCCAAAGATGATGATGTCTGAACCGCGCCGCCAACATCCGGTAGCGGCACTCACCAACGTACTCCGAATTCTTCGGGAAATGCTTATCCCCATACTCATTATATTGATAGTGGGAGGGGGTGGAGAGCGGCCGCTTATGCAAAACCTGGTCGGGCTGGGGTTTTTGGTGACTATATTATTGGGATGGGGGATCCTGTCCTGGATATTTTATTCGTACCGGATTGAAGAGGATGAGCTTCGTATTGAATACGGAATATTCGTCAAGAAAAAACTTTACATCCCCCGGCATCGCATACAGGTGATAGATGTTACGGCAGGTCCGGTGCAACGCTTATTCGGGTTGGTATCCCTGAAAGTCCAAACTGCCGGAGAGACCAAGCCGGAAGCTGAAATATCGGCGGTTACCCGGCAGACCGCTGATCAAATACGCGAAACCCTGATGCCCGATGAGGCCGTGGATGCTGAGGCTGATGATCATTCCCAGGCCTTCGGTACTCGTAATAATATCCTCAGCAGCCGCTACATTTCCCGGAAACACCTGTTAATTGCAGCTTCCACCTCGGGCAGTTTCGGGGTTGTGCTTTCTATTCTGGGTACGATATTCGCTCAGGCCGATCATGTGGTTTCAGAATCTGAGATTGAGGCATTCGTTGAACAGGCGGCTCAAAGCGGCACCCAAATCCTGATTATTGCCGCCATTATTATGGTGATTCTGGCCTGGCTGCTGGCCCTGTTAGGCACCCTCATCCGCTTTGCCGGCTTTACCGTAAGTAAGAAGAAGGACGAACTGATCATCCAGCGGGGACTGTTTGAGCGCAAGACCATGACCAT
>SLQI01000286.1 GCA_007131535.1 Balneolales bacterium
AGAGGAAATCCCAAATAACAAACACTAAATCTCAAATAAATTCCAAATTTTCAATATTCAATGACCCAAACTGACCCCTGGCACCCGTTTGGAATTTCTGTGAATGAACATTTGCCACAGGCATTCTCCCACGGGGACTCCTGTGGAGCATTGGAAGTATTTAGAAATTGTGATTTCTTGCCTGACCCCTCACTGCGTACCTCCGCGATAAACTCTGTGTTCTCTGCGGTTCCACTTTCCCCTTTGCGGTTCCCCACACAATCTGTTCCCGGCAAGTTCACTGGTATTTTTCCAGATAAGATTTCAAGCGTACTTTATTCCTTGCCGAATTGCTGGTCATATATCGCACTTTCCCAAAAATCGGGCGTTCAGGTCCCCAGGCACGATCGAACCGGCCGAAAATCCAGAAGATGCCGCTGTAGCTGTTGGGGTCACGCCCGTCGATAGCATACCAATTATTTAAGTCTATCAGATACTGCAGGGCGGTTTGAGGATCGGGTGTCCACTCCAAGACCTTCTTGCCCCAGAGCATCCGCATATAATTGTGAATACGACCCTCCCGCCGAAGCTGATTCTGGGCAGCATTCCACAATTCATCATGCGTTTGTGCCGAGGCGAGCTCCTCATACGAATAAATATAATCCCGCTCATCAGGAAGGTGATCGTGTAAAGTCTGTTTTGCCCATTCCGGAAGAGCTTCATATTGATCATAATCCGGCCGGTGATGACAAAAATGAAAGCCGGTCTCCCGCCAGGTGATTAATTCATCAAGAAATCCTTCGACGGATTCATCCGCCCGGAAAAATCCGTTGCGTTTGCCTTTGCAATCTTCAAGCTGCCTGAAGGACCACCCGGCCGGCATGCGCTCAAACACTTCACTTACTACTTCGTGAGCGGAGATTTTTCCAAAATGCAGCCACGGACTCAACCGGCTGGTGCCATCCTCATCCGGGTGAGAGCGGCGTTCGGCATAATAGTTCAGCTCATGATGAACAAACTCTTTCATTCGCTGTAAACCGGCTGAGCGGGTACCCCCGATATCAAGTTTTCCGATATTGTGATCAAGTGGAAGCCGGTTGATAAAACAATTGCGGTCGACCAGGCGCCACCCGGCGTGAGGGTAGGTTTGAAGTGCGGATGTTGGTATAACAGCCGGTGTGGCAACTTTGAGATTATCAAGCGGGTCAGGAACCGGTGGCTCTGAAAAAAAGCGCACAAAATTATTCTGAAGAATCCTTCTGAAGTTAAAAGCCGAAGATGGAGCTTTATCGGTCAGGTTAAGCGGAAGGATTCCGTTACTATCCACCGTGTAAAATGGAACCTGCGACTGTTTGGCAAACGCCGCATTATGCTCCGGGATGATGTAAGCGGGGTATTCATCGGAAACGACCAGACAGGATTTTCCGGCGAGCAGCCTGAGCAGCCCTTTGCCATGTCCCGGCTGATCCTCAAGAAACGGATAATAGGTTACCCCGCGCCGCGCCAGCTCATGTTGGTGCTCGGCCATGCCTTCGAGCAGAAAATGATGAGTGCGCTCACTTCCCCAGGGATACTCAGCACGAACGGCTTCTAAAATCAGCAATGGCTTTTCCAGCTCATTGGCTCTGCTGGCCGCATACTCCAGGGCGTAATTAAAATGCAGCCTGCGGTTGATCTGCATCCAGTAAAGCACATAGCGGCCATCCGGATTAGGGGTGCCGGGCTTTCGTTCAATCAAACGTAGATTATTCAACTCGGATAAAATTAATAGTCAATTTATCAGGTGGGGTGATGGTGCTGAGTGTGCAACCCGGTTTATATGGTCAGGGTTCCCGTGATATCACCTCAAATTGACTCGGATTTTTAATCTTCGGGATTGATCATTGCTCCTCTTTCCACTGCGGACCGTCGGCAAAGTATTCCTTTTTCCAGATCGGTACCTGCTGTTTGAAGCGATCAAGTAATTCAAGTGTTCCGGAAATAGCTTGTTTGCGATGCGGAGCACTCAAAGCTATGATTATGGAGGTCTCCCCGATAGGCACCTCTCCGGTTTTGTGAAAAAGAGCGGCCGCTGACACCCCAAACTCTTCGCGGATCTGGATGATCAACCGGCTCGTTTCCGAAAGAGCCATCTTCCGATAGCAGTCGTAGTAAAGGGTTGTGACGGGTTGGCCTTTTTCGTGATTGCGGGTTTGACCGCAAAACGTATTAATCGCACCGCATTCCGGACGGCTGACAAATCCGACGGCTTCCTGCACGGAGGGAATTTCCGGGCCGATGTGAATCCATTGATCATCACCCATAACCCATCACCCTCCGATAGTGATCATGCTGCGATTGGGCTGATCAGCCAGATTTTCCATTCCGGCATGGCTTGCCTTTTTGTTCCGAATAGATTCACGGATGATGGGTTCGACATCTTCGCCCTGCCGCAATGGTGTAAGCAGATCCGTTTCGGAATCTGAAAACAGGCAGTTTTTTATGGCACCGTTGGCCATCAGGCGGATACGGTTGCAGCTGCCGCAGAAATGTTCGGTCATGGAGCTAATTACACCAAAATTGCCGGTGTAACCGGGAACCCGGTAGTGTTTGGTCGTGTCGTTGGGGGCATCATCCAGTCTCTCAAAAGTGAAATCCCGGCGGATATGTTCCATGATTTCGGCGTATGATACCATCTTTTCGGTCTGCCAGCGGTTTCCGTCAAACGGCATAAATTCAATGAAGCGAACGGATATGGGGAGGTGGCGGGTCCACTCCACAAAGCCGGGGATCTCATCCTCGTTCATACCCCGCATCACCACACAGTTGATTTTCAGGTTGAAATCTTCTTTGAGCAGCAGGTGGATATTAGCCATGACCTTTTCAAAGTGGGTCCGCCGCGTGATCATCATAAAACGGTCGGGGTCGAGAGAGTCCAGGGAGATGTTCAGGTTGGTGAGGCCGGCGTTTTTCATCCGGTTGATGTACCGGTCCACCAGGACAGCGTTGGTCGTCATAGCAAGAGATACCGGGCGCTGTGCCATTTCATCAATAATCTCGCCGGCATCTTTTCGCACGAGGGGCTCCCCGCCGGTCAGACGCACTTTCCGCACTCCAAGGCTGATGAACCTGTCAATGAGATGTAGCAGCTCCGCACGGCTGCAAATGTGATGACGCGGAGACAGCTCTATTCCTTCTTCGGGCATGCAGTATCGGCAGCGTAGGTTACATCTTTCGGTCAGTGAAACCCGGAGATAATCATGTTTACGACCGAATGTATCATAGAGAGGCTCACTCATATCAACCTCCGGATACCGGTGTGATCAGCGCGACTTCATCCCCATCCTGTAATCGGGCGGATTCATCGGCATAATGTTGATTTACGGCCAGTCGAATGTATTGCCGGTAGTCACTGACGGCCTGCGTCTCCCCGGCTAAGCGTTCCAATAGTTCGGATCCGGTAACTCCGGACTCCAATGTTAATTCTTCCCGGCGGCATCCCCGATGCTCAGCCAATACACTGAACCACCGGATTGTAACCGTAATTACTGGAGCTGCTGCCTTTGTGGCGGGTTCGGTTTTGCTCATTTCCGATCGTTTGACTGTGTTGATATTATAACCCAATAACAGTATTAAGGCTTGCAAGGTCAAGTTCAAAGCCGAAGTTCCAGTGAGAGATGGTTTTTTAACCGCAGATCTGCACGGATTGTATGGGCTATGTGTTAAGAATACCAAGTCCGGAACACAGTGGAGGACGACCGAACACAGCCCCGCCACAGGCACAGGCGACCGTCCCGCCTGCTGGCGGAAAAGAGCGGGGGGTACGAGGATTACCGGTCACCTAACATCCCGAGGTAAAACCGGTTGAACCTGCTATAAGTGGCCTCCGAGGGATGCCCAGGAATGCGCTGGCCTTCTACAACGCGAGGACGCGTGGTGATAAGTGGGCCGATGCGGGGACACACTCGGCCGGCGTTTAAGTTTTTATAAAGGTTTATGTCACTTTCTGAACAGTACCACCGAAAGTGGGATTAGGATCCCGAGAATGACAGCATAGAGGGTGAATAAAGTACCTCAATTCGGCTTGGTCGATAATATTCCAAAGCTAAGTTGTATTAATCTAAATTCTTGCTGTTGATTTGCAGAGGCTTTGCCGGTATTACTACATTCCCTCAACTCATGTTAAAACGGGACAGCCCGGTTATTACGAAATTATATTACTATGATTGATATCAGCCATAAACGAACCTCGTTGCGCTATGCTAAAGCGGGAGGGAAGCTATTTGCCGGACCCGAAGTCATTGAGCGCGTCAAAAACAAAAGTGTTCCGAAGGGGGATGTAGCTGAAGTGGCCCGCAGTGCCGGCATTCAGGCGGCCAAACGGACTTCAGAGTGGATTGTGTTTTGCCACAGTCTGCCGCTGGATTGGGTGGAGGTTAGCATGGAGTATGAGCCGGACGGGCTTCGGTTTACTGCTGAGGTGCGGACGGTCTGGAAAACCGGACTCGAGATGGAGGCGATTACGGCGGTTCAGGCCGCACTTATGAATGCCTACGATATGCTCAAACCACTCCAGGTAGATATGGAGTTGGGGGAAATCAAATTGCTGGAAAAGCGCGGGGGCAAATCGGATTATTCGGATGAGTTTTCATCATCACTTAAAACCGGTTTGTTGATTGTATCAACCGATAAGAAATCAGGTAAACGAAAGGATAGTGCCGGACAGATTATCCGGGAAAAGCTGGAGGGACAACCGGTAGATTTGGTGGTTGATGAAAATTTGCAGGAAGACCGAACCACACTTCGCCAGCGAATCGAAGAGTTGACAGGTGATGGCGGTCTTGAGCTGCTTTTTCTTTGCGGAGGCACCGGTCTGGGAGATAACGATTTTGTACCTGAGATACTGAAAGAGTTCAAGGGCCGGGAAATCCCCGGAATGGAAGAGGCGATGCGTGATCACGGTATTGCGCAAACGCCTTTTGGGATGCTTTCCCGCCAAAAGGCCGTGCTGATAAATTCTACACTGGTTATTGCTCTGCCGGGCAGCTCGGGAGGAGCGAGAGAAAGCCTGGATGCCCTGTTTCCTGGCGTACTACATGTGTTCCATCAGCGTAATCCGGATCGATGATTCGAATGATGAAATCTTTGAGCCGTTGTTGCTGTTTCTAATACATAATTGCCTGTTG